>JAYURE010000670.1:0-3505 GCA_043756345.1 Deinococcales bacterium
TTCCTTGTGAAACGTTGGACGAGAGAAAGAGTGCATGAGTATACGGAAATGAAGAATCGACAGTCAAACTCCAATTGTCCCGCGCCAGCACGAGAAGAAACCCGTCTCGAGCCCAAAAATATCGAAGATCACTTGTAGCGAGAATGCACAAGCCTATGCAATCTCGAACCGGAATTCGGTCAGATGTGAGAAAAAACGGTGACAAATGCGTGACTCGGGCAGTTCACAACGCAACACATGTCGGGCAAATCATTCTTCTCGAGTTCCAAACAAAATTGAACTGAGCCCAAGCTCGAGCATGTGGTGCCAAATCTGGCTCGAGACGTGTGTCTCCCGGACAACCATCGCTCGGCATTCGGGACAGCACAACAGTCGCACCTCGAGCGTAAACTCTGAGTATGATTACTGGACTTCATCACGTGACCGCCATGGCGGGCGATGCTCAAGCCAATCTTGATTTTTATGCGGGCGTTCTGGGGATGCGGTTGGTTAAGAAAAGTGTCAATCAGGACGATCCGGGCACGTACCACTTGTTTTACGCCGACGGCGAGGGCGCTCCCGGCAGCGACCTGACGTTCTTCCCGTGGGGCAAAGAGGCGGCTCGAGGGCGTACCGGCGCGGGCATGGCGAGCGAGGTGGCGCTGGCGGTCTCCAACGGCAGCCTCGGGTTCTGGCACAAGCGGCTCGAGCATTACGGGATTGACAGCACCTACGAGACTCGGTTTGGTGAATACACGCTCGCCTTTCAAGATCATGATGGCTTGAATGTGGCACTCGTCGAGGCCGAACATGTGGGCGCAACTTGGGCCGAAAGCAGCGTTCCCGGCGAGCATCAAATTCGCGGATTGCACGGCGCGAGAATCCTGGAACGAATGCTCGAGCCGACCGCGCAATTCCTGACCGGCATCATGGGCTTTCGCTTGCTGGTCGAAGAAAACGGCTGGCAACGCTACGGACTGCTTGCGGGCCAATCCGGTCAGCACGTCGATGTTGGCCGCGCCCCAGCCTCGAGCAACGGTGGATTCGGTGCGGGCACGATTCACCACCTCGCCTGGCGCGTGCCGGACGATGCCAGCGAACTCGAGGTTCAAGCGGCACTGGCCCTCGCGGGCGTGCAACCCACGCCGATCATCGACCGATTCTGGTTTAAGAGCGTTTACTTCCGCGAACCGGGCGGCACGGTCTTCGAGATCGCCACCGACGGTCCAGGATTCGCTGTGGACGAAGACCAAGACCACCTCGGCGAGATGTTGGTGCTACCGCCGTGGCTCGAGAAGCAACGCGCCAAGATCGAGGCCAAGTTGCCCGTGCTGACCACGCCAGGAATAAACGCATGAGCATCCACAAAGGTCAACCCGTCAAAACGCTCGGTGAAAAACTCGAGACGGCCAAAGCCGTGATGATCCTGATGCACGGACGCGGCGACAGTGCGCAGGGCATCCTCTCGCTCGTGCCAGAAATAACGATGTCCGGTTTTGCTTATGGTGCTCCGAACGCGGCGGGACAAGTCTGGTATCCGAACCGATTCATCGAACCGGTAGAACGCAACGAACCGAACCTCTCGAGCGCACTCGAGGTTCTGGATGCACTTGTCGAACACGTCCGCGAACACGTGAAAAAAGAAAAAATCATCATCCTCGGATTCTCGCAAGGATCATGCCTCGCCCTCGAGTACGCAGCACGAACCGGTGGCAGGTTCGGCGCGATCATCGGACTTTCTGGCGGATTGATCGGCGATGTGCTCGAACCGACGCGCTACAAGAACCTCGAGGGAACGCCCGTCTTTTTGGGCTGCTCGGATGTGGACGCTCACATTCCCAAATCTCGAGTGATTGAGACCGCCGTGATCCTCGAAGGATTGGGTGCGAAAGTGGACAAACGCATTTACCCAAATTTCGGTCATACAGTCAATGCGGACGAACTCGAGGCCGTGCGAGCACTGATGCGAACGTTGATTACGGTTTGAGCTTTCTTGATTTGATGTCTGACCGAATCTCGGCAATGATCTCATCAAAATGCCCAGCTTGGACATCAGAGGCGATCTGCTGATCCCAGTGGTCAAATACCAAGCGTCGCCGCAACTGCTCGAGCGAATTCTGACTCACGCCAGAATGCAGCAGGTAAGCCGTAACGCCGCCAAACTTCTCCTCGAGAAACCCGAGTGTTTCAAGCATGACTTCAGGACTCGAGTTTTGAAATGATTGCAGATAGGCTCGGGTTGATTCGTCCTTCGCCGCACTCAATTCGGCAGCATAATGTTCGGCCAAAAAAACATCGGTCGCGGCGTAATCTTCGGCGATCACAGCAGGTTCAACACCAGCAATGCTCAATGCGAGTGCCGTGATCAAACCGGTTCGATCCTTGCCCGCGTGACAATGAATCACCACGCCACCAACGGGCGTGTTCGCAATTGCAGTCATGGCTTTACCAATCAAACCCGAGTAACGCTCGAGCATGACCTTGTAAATCTCGAGGTTCGTTTTCGCTTGATAAACAAGTGTCTGACCGTGCTCGTCTGCTTCATCGAGCAAGGGCTGATTGACGTATTCCGGCTCGAGTTTGAACGGACTTGGATATTTTTCGGATTCCCAACTCGAGCGCAAATCGACGATTCGCTTCACACCAGATTCGCGCAACATTGTCATACCTTCGCTGGTCAAACGGTCATGGTTGTCGGTGCGAATCAAGGCCATCGGTTGAATAGAATCACCATTGACAGTTGGCAGGCCACCCAAATCTCGAGCGTTCTGTAAGTCGGGCCAGTGCAAAATCGTCACTTGGCTCGAGCCGTCATCGGTTCGTCGTGCGTGGGGCCGAAGCGAACATTCGCATTCGATTCGATCTGCAAATTCTCGCCCAAAAACCTGAATCGATGCGTGTGCGAAAACGAAGTCTCGAAGTAACACAAACGAACCTCGAGCAAGTCTGGCTCGAGCCAAGCGGCGTTGCCCGCAACCTTGCGCGGCAGGTCATGAGCGAACGTGGTCACATGATCGAAGCGCGTTTCATTCGCTTTCCAACCTCCGAATCCGCACTCGAGATGATGCGTGCCAAGCGCATCACGGATGATCATTTGAATGCCGTCGGTCATCTTTTTGAACGCGAATTTCTCGAGACCGTAAGGATTTTCGGCAACGATAAATTCCTGCTCGAACATCACGTTTGGACTGGAAAGATTTTTCGCCATTGGCATCTCGAGTCGAGCCAACGCACCCGTAAGTTCCGCCTGATCTGCAAGATTTTCCTCGAGCGTTTCTGCGTGCATGTTCGGCAACAAATGATCCCAAACGAGGTTCAAGCCCGCCGCCATGTCCATGATGCCAGCCGTCATCACGATCACCGCATCCTGTAAAATCACGCAATACTGCCCGAACGCGCCGTCGCCACGGTATGCGCCGTGCCTGCACCGCCAGAATTGATAACCGTAACCCATTCCCCAATCGTTGCCGAGGCCCGAATTGCTCGAGTGATCACCGTTGTCGATGTGCGTGCGAGTCGCCTGGTC
>JAYURE010000671.1:0-3495 GCA_043756345.1 Deinococcales bacterium
GATGCAGACCAAGCGGCGCGTCAAAAACCGTTGGATGATAAAGCAGTGCTCGAGGATCAGAAACGTCGTGAAGCATTGATACCATTGATTCCTCGAGCCGTCACAGCAAATGATTTCGCCAACATTGCGCTGGTGTTTCAGCACGGCGATTGCGTACCGTCATTCATGTTTGCCAACAAGATGGCAGCTATGGCAATACGGCTGACAAAAAAGTTAGATTCTCGGAGCGCAGATCCGTATTTGCTTTACGCGGATTCCTTGGACCGCGCTTTGAAAAACAGTTCAAAAGCCCAGAAATTTGGCACACAATACGCCAGCGGTTGGAATGGCGAGTGCTTTCGTTTGTATCTTGTCGATCCACGAACCACCGATGCAGAACGAGCGAAATATCACGTGTTGCCCTTACAAAAGGCTATCGCTATGGCGAAGGAACTATCTCCACCCAACTGTAAAAAACCGACGAAGTAGCAGGTTCAAGTCAACCTACACCTTGATCTCGAGCCATTCTTCAGGCACAATGATCTTGCGTTGATCCGCAGGAGTAACGCAGTTACGACCTCGAGCGAGTCTGGGACGGTGTGAGCCAGACGGTACGAATTGCGTGAAAGGCAGCGGGGAGCAGGTTGGTCTAAAGTGTCTCGGGTGTGGTCCCTGTGAACAGGGTCTCGAGGAACTGGGGTGGAACCGCGCATTTTTGCGTCCCCAGGTGGCTCGAGAGGCCGCCTGTTATTTCGTGGCGCAATCCCACCTTTCGGGCACGTTGGAGGCAACCATGCCCGCCGTGACGATGGATGAATTGGTTTCGTTGTGCAAACGCCGTGGTTTTATTTTTCCCGGCAGCGACATTTATGGTGGTTTGCAGGGCACGTATGATTTCGGGCCGTTGGGCGTGGAACTCAAGAACAATTTGAAGGCCGCGTGGTGGCGTTCGATGGTTTACGAGCGTGATGACATCGAGGGTTTGGACGCGAGCATTTTGACGCACAAAATGGTCTTGCGTCACTCGGGTCACGAGGCGACGTTCACCGATCCGTTGGTGGACAACAAGGAATCCAAGAAACGGTATCGCTTGGATCACCTTCTGAAAGACCAAACGCCGGAAGTGCTCGAGAAGCTGGCCGCGACGCTCGAGGTGGAGAACAACGTCACGGCGATGGTCGCGGCGTTGCTGGCGCACAGCGATGCGGCCACGGTGCTCAAATCCAATCGTGTGCTCGAGCCTGGTGAGAATAAGCCCGGTGATTGGACCGCGCCGAGGCTGTTCAACATGATGTTCAAAACCACGGTCGGCCCGGTGGTGGATGAAGATTCGTATGCGTACCTGCGGCCCGAGACGGCGCAGGGCATTTTCGTCAATTTCAAAAATGTTGTCGATTCAACCAGCCGTAAATTGCCGTTCGGCATCGCGCAGATCGGCAAGAGTTTTCGCAACGAGATCACGCCGCGCAACTTCATTTTTCGCGTGCGTGAATTTGAACAGATGGAACTCGAGTTTTTCTGCACGCCCGGCACGGATGAGGAATGGCACGAGGTTTGGTTGAAGGCCCGACTCGAGTGGTGGCAATCTGTTGGCCTCTCGCGCGAACGGATTCAGATTTTGGACGTGGCGAAAGAGGATTTGTCGCATTACTCCAAACGCACCTATGACCTGATGTACGAATACCCGAGCATCGGTTTCGAGGAGATCGAAGGGATTGCGAACCGCACCGATTTCGATTTGGGATCGCACAGCAAGAATCAGGACAGCTTGAATTTAACGGCTCGAGTTGAACCGAATTTGGACAGCACCGAGAAGTTGACGATAGCGCACCCTGAAACACAAAAGCCGATTGTGCCGTTCGTGATCGAACCATCGGCGGGCGTGGACCGTGGCGTGCTGGCCGTATTGACCGAGGCGTACACGAAAGAAACGCTCGAGGATGGCGGCGAACGGATCGTGCTCAAGCTGCGGCCTCACCTCGCGCCGATCAAAGTGGCGGTGATTCCGTTGGCCAAAAACCGTGAAGAAATCACGAGCGTTGCCAAGAAACTCAAACGCGATTTGCAGGCGCTCGGCATGGGGCGGGTCCTGTACGAAGACACAGGCAACATCGGCAAGGCGTACCGTCGTCACGATGAGGTCGGCACGCCGTTCTGTATCACGGTCGATTTCGACACGATTGGTTTGGGCAAAGCCGAGGAAGGCAAAGAACCCGACTCGAGCCTGATCGACACCGTGACCGTGCGGGATCGGGACAGCATGAAGCAGGAACGGATCAAGATTTCTGAACTCGAGGCGTTCCTGCGCTCGAGACTGCGGTAAGGGCAGGTGAAGGCCGAAAGGTGAAAGGGAAAAGTACGGGCTCGAGGTTTTCCTTTGGGCTTTTCCCTTTCACCTTTAACCTGACCGTTGTGTGTGAACAGCCTCATCTCGAGATTGCAGAATGTTGGGTGTGGGCGTGATTCGTTTTGTCTCAATCCTGTTGGTGATCGCGCTGGCTGCATTGTTGTGGCTGGCGTGGAATCCTCGAGAATTATTGACGGCCTGCGCTGGCGTACCCGCACCGGATTTCCTGGAACCTCGAGCCTTGCCGAATTCGCTGGCTGGCGCTCGGGTGATGCTCAATCCGGGTCATGGTCTGACTTTGCGTGATGATGGTCAATGGGGCTATCAGCGTCCCCTGCCGGATGGTGAAGATGTCTTTGTGCTCGAGGATGCCTCGAATGCTCGCATGGCCCGAACGGTTCGGGACGAACTGACTGATGCTCAGGCGGTCGTGTTCTCCACTCGAGAACTGGACCTCGAGCGTGGCAATGGCATCAGCGGTCAAGACGAATGGCGCGAGGCCGCCGGACACCACCTCAAGGCTCGAGGCGTGGCAGAAGGCATCTGGAACTCTTCTGGGGCCAGCCTGCACCGGGATTGCCTTGCAGGGCAGGATTTGCGAGCCAGACCGTTCTATGCGAATCTCGAGCAAGCCGATGTGATGATCAGCCTTCACAGCAATGCGGGCATGGCGTGGGCTCGAGGGACGCAGGTGCTTTATGACGAACGCATCCCAGAGAGTGCGTGTCTGGCGCAAAATTTGGCCCGAACCGTTCCGGCCGCGATTCGCCAAGCACGACCCGAATTTGAATGGCCCGCCGGACAAGTGATTGGCTCGAGAAACAAGTACGGCGAGTTGAGTTTGGCATTGATGCCCAGCGTGATTCTCGAGGTTGGATTTCACACGAACCGAATCGATGGTTCGGCGTTGCAGCAACCTTCATTCAGGCGGGCGGTCGCGGCAGGCATTCGGGCTGGGACGCAGGCGTTCCTCGAGAATCCAAGCTGTCAGTAATTTGGGTTCCAGTGAATGTACTGGCGAGGGCGATCACAGGGATCGCGCCCTACGAAAAACTTGTCCCGTAGGGGCGAAGCGACCAAAGCCCGAAGCGATCCTGCCCGCAGCGCATCAGGCCCGTCAGGTGCCGCTGTGGATGCAAGAAGGTGCATGGTTAGGATCAAGAAGGTGC
>JAYURE010000672.1:0-3491 GCA_043756345.1 Deinococcales bacterium
CCTGGGCCGACCTAAAGGTGTGGATGACAAGTACCGTCTGGCACCTGTTGCCAAGCGGCTCGAGGAGGTTTTGGGACAAGCAGTGAAGTACAACGTAAGCAAGCCCGCCTCGGACGAGACTGCACTGGCCTTGAAAGACCTCAAACCTGGCGAGGTCGCGCTGCTCGAGAACGTGCGTTTTGAATCTGGCGAGGAAAAGAACGATCCCGAACTGAACCGCAAGCTTGCAGCCTTGGGTGATGCGTTCGTGCTGGACGCCTTCGGCAGTGCTCACCGGGCGCACTCGAGCGTTTCGGGCGTGGCCGGATTGTTGCCTCACGCCGCCGGAATGCTGCTGAGCGAAGAGGTGGCGAACCTCTCGAAGTTGATCAACGATCCGGTCAAACCTTACGTCGTGATCATCGGCGGCGCGAAAGTCTCCGACAAACTCTTGGTGATCGAAAACCTGTTGCCAACCGTGGACCGAATGCTGATCGGTGGCGGCATGGCCTACACGTTTGTCAAAGCGCAGGGCGGCAAGATCGGCAAAAGCATCCACGAGGACGACTTCATGGACAAGGCCCGAGAACTGCTCGAGAAGTACGCCGATAAGATCGTGCTGCCGACCGACACGCTTTGCGGTGACAAATTCTCAAGTGATGCGAACACGATGGTCGTACAAACCAACGCGATCCCCGACGATTGGGAAGGCATGGACATCGGGCCGGAAAGCCAGAAGACATTTGCCGCAGCACTCGAGGGCGCGAAGACTGTTTTCTGGAACGGCCCGATGGGTGTGTTCGAGTTCGCCAAATTTGCCAGCGGCACCAACGCGGTCGCGGCAGCCGTGGCGAACCTCAAAGGTGCGTACACCGTTGTTGGTGGTGGCGATTCGGTCAGCGCGATCAACGAGAGCGGACAAGCCCCGAAGATTTCGCACATCTCAACCGGTGGCGGTGCCAGCCTCGAGTTGTTGGAAGGCAAGATTCTTCCCGGCGTTGCGGCACTCGAGTAATGATCACCTGCTACCTCGAGTACGTGATCGACCCGTATAAACTTTCAGAGTTTGAGATTTACGGCAAGATGTGGATTCCGCTCGTCAATCGATTGGGTGGAATCCATCACGGGTACTTTCTGCCGCACGAGGGACCGAACACCATCGCCTATGCCCTGTTCAGCTTCCCGAGCTTGGCTGATTACGAGGCGTATCGCAACAAAATCCCGAACGACTTCGAGTGCCAAGCCGCCCTGAAATACGCCGAAAACACCCGCTGCATCGTCTCGTACAAACGCAGTTTCGTTCGGCCCGTGTTTGAATAGATCGTGTTTGAATAAAACAGAGATGCCGAATTCTTCGGTACGCGACAAATCAACCTGGGGGATACTGAAAACATGAAACCACTTCTGGCATTGAACTGGAAATTGCAAAAAGGCCCAAGCGAGGCCTCCGAATGGGCCAAAGCATTGCTCGAGAAGCTGCCCGCGAATGCTGGTGCGGACCTGGCGATTATGGCCCCGGCGATCAGCCTGCACGCGCTCTCACATGCCCTCAAAGGATCAGTCGTGACATGGGGTGGACAGGATGCCAGCGCCGAAGCCAAAGGCGCATTCACCGGAGAGATCTCCGCCGCGATGCTCAAAGAGGTCGGTTGCAAATATGCCGTGATTGGACACAGTGAACGCCGTGAGTACCATGGCGAAACCGATGCGAACGTCAACCGCAAAGCCAAAGCCGCGATTGCCGCCGGACTGATCCCAATCATCTGTGTTGGCGAAAAACTTGACGTGCGCGAGGCGGGCAACGCCGAGACGTACACGCTGGCACAACTCGAGGTGGCACTCGAAGGCATCGAATTGACCGGGCCGGACTCATTCGTGATCGCATACGAACCAATCTGGGCCATTGGCACCGGCAAGACCGCCACGCCATTGGATGCCGAAGCGATGGCCAAAGAAATGCGGGCCTACCTCGAGCACAAGTACGGCCTGGGACGCGCCAGCGTCGTCAAACTGCTTTACGGCGGCAGCGTCAAACCGGACAACATCAAAGCCTTGATGAACGCCAAAGAAGTCAACGGTGCGCTCGTCGGTGGGGCCAGCCTCGAGCTTGACAGTGTTCTGGGCATGCTCGCCGGACTGAACTGACCGAGACTCAAATCCACACTCAAACCTACAATCAAGCTGTAAAGAAACCTCGAGCCAACGCAATGCTCGAGGTTTCTTCATGATGTGGCCTATCGCGCATTTTCGCCCGGTTTCAGGTGCGATTAATGCGCCTGAGTCAAGCTATTCGCGTGACGGAGGTCCTTGGTGTTTAAAAAATTCATTCTCGGAAGTTTGCTTGTGGCTAGCCTGACAGCCTGCCCGATTGTTGATCCAGGCCCAGGTCCACTGATCAACCCCAAAGCCATCGATGATTCGACAACAACCAATCCAAACACTCAAACCACCATTCGACCAGCAGACAATGACGAACCCCTGGGAACTTTGGACAAAACAACCATTGATCTGGATGTCAACACCAGTGGTCAGCAATTCTCATTCACTGATACCAAAGGTACTTTTAAACTCAACAACAGCACTGGGATCGTGACGTTCACACCCGCTGCGAGCCTAAAGGCCGGTGACTTCGCAAGCACGCGGTACACAATAAAAGACTCGAGCGGCAATGTCTCGAGTGCTGCATTCATCAAGGTCACGATTAGTGCATTACCGCCCGCTGGTCCAATCAAGGTCTTATTCATTGGAAACAGTCGGACAAAGTATGAATCTTGCGTCTCGGGATTCGCAACGTACAACATCCCAACAATGTTACGAGATATCTCTATCGCTTCTACTGAATCACGCAAAATCGAACCAACAGTGGTCACAGATTGCGGCAAATACCTCAAACAACACTACGATGATGGTAACTTTGCCGGTCGTGCTCGAGGATTCCTGGCCCTCGGCGGATGGGAATATGTCGTCCTTCAAGCTCACACCAATGAAGTTGACGCCACACTTCGCAGCACAGTTCAACTGTTCCAAACCGAAATACAAAAGACCAACCCGAACGCAAAAATCATCTTGTACGAGAACTGGCGAAAACTTGGTATCACACAGCAAATAAACCTCACTCCAGTTTTTGAGGGTGTCGCCTCGAGCCTCTCTATCAAACTGGCTCCGGTGGGTCGAGCATGGATTCGTTCCGGTTTGACAGATAGTCAACTTTTCAATGGCGACGGTGAATTGATTCACGCCACAACATTGGGCGCATACACAGCAGCCAGCACGTTCTACTGGATGATCTACAAAAAAGATGTTCCCGCCGTTGGAGTTCCAAGCGGACTCTTCGGCCTTGATGCCGCCGCCCGCACTGGTGCGAGAAATGCTTACACCGATATGAACTCCAACTACAAGTAACGCCTACCGCTCAACATCCCAACTCAAAGCGCGTCCGTTCTCATAAGGCATCACGCCATGAAACGGGCGCGTGTCGTTGTCAAACACCAAGGGTAGAAAATACCGATCAC
>JAYURE010000673.1:0-3489 GCA_043756345.1 Deinococcales bacterium
TCGGAGTACATCAGTTCACGGCGTTGGTTGAAGGTTTCGGTGCCGCGAAAAGTTGCGCCACGAACCTGCGTGTCCTCGAGCGCGATCAGATGCGCACCGGCGAAATCGTGAATCTTGATTTCCATTTCAGCCTCCTACAATCATTGGCTCGAGCAATGCTTTTCCTTCGAGCAGGAGTTCGGCGACGTGTACCACTTTCGGCCCACCCGTCTTGCGGCCCAAGCCTCCACCGAGTTGCAACAGACAACCCAAATCTGTACTGGTCATGACGTGCGCGGCACCAGCATCATGCGCCAAGCTGTCGAGTTTTCGGTTCATCATCGCACTCGAAAGTTCCGGCAATTTGACGCTGAACAAACCACCGAAACCACAACAGCTTTCATCCCACGGCAAGAGTTCCGCTCCCGCCGCCTCGAGCAATTTTCTGGGTTGATCACGCACGCCCAGATTACGCATCGCGTGACACGAATCGTGATACGCCACACGCACGCCGGACAAATCCGCACCGGTGCTGGTCACGCCCAACTTGTCCACCAAGAACTGTGTCACCTCGAGCGTGCGTTCCGAGACATGCCAAGCGCGACGCAAATTGACACTATCGCCATGAAACAATTCCGGGTAATGGTGGACCATCGCGCCGCAAGAACCGGACGGTGCAATCACGTACTCGGATTTTTCGAGTGCTTTCTCAAAGACGTTCAAGTAATGCACCGCGAGCGCTCGAGCATCATCCATGTACCCGGCGTTGTACGCCGGTTGACCACAACAGGTTTGCGCCTCGGGAAAATCGACCTCGCAGCCCGCTTGACGCAGCAGGCGCACGCTGGCGGCGGCGGCTTTCGGACCGAACTGATCGGCCAAGCAGGTGACAAACAAACTGACGCGCATTTGCAAAGAGTCTACCGCAAGTCTCGAGGGCGGAACGTCCGGGGTGCAACGCTCAGGCTCGGCTCAAAATCGGTCGCTCGAGTTCAAATGCCTGCACTGGCGAAGGCGAAGCATGCTTCGCCCCTACGAGAACCCGTATACTGCCGCCCGTGGCAGGACTTTTTGTTTCCTTTGAAGGCCCGGACGGTGCGGGCAAAAGCACGCAGACCAAACGCTTGGCGCAGGCCCTCGAGCGTGCCGGGTACACTGTGACGTTGACTCGAGAACCGGGCGGCACACCTTTGGGCAGCCGCGTGCGTGAAGTGCTGCTCGATCCGAGCCTTGAGGTCCATCCGATTGCTGAGTTCTTGCTTTACAGCGCATCGCGGGCGCAACTGGTGCGTGACGTGATCCGACCCGCGCTCGAGGCTGGGCATGTGGTCATCTGTGATCGGTACAGCGACTCGAGCCTTGCCTATCAGGGTTGGGGCAGAGGCTTGCACCGTGAATTCCTGCACGAGGTCACCTGGGAAGCGACCGGCGGCCTGCGACCTCACATCACGGTCTTGTTGGATTTGGACCCTCAGGCGGGCCTCGAGCGCACCGCCGCGAACGGGCAACTCGACCGGCTCGAGCAGGCGGACATTGGGTTTCACAAACGGGTGCGTGAAGGTTTCCTGGCGCTGGCCGAATCCGAACCGGAACGTTTCCTGACCTTGGATGCCACACAAAGCCCAGATGATTTGCACGAAATGATCCTCGCCGCGATCACCGGAACGCTCGAGGTTTTACCCGGTTGATTGCGTCCTGAAGGCCGTCATGTTGACCACGCAGTTCTCGAGCCTGGCCTGTTCAATCGCAAAGGCCAACAGGTGCGACTCGAGGATTGAACCGGTTGCCTCTCGGGTGTGCTCAAGCACCGCTTGCACGAAGGCTTCGCTCAGGCCAGCGTCTCCTCCACCGTGACCATCGGAATCGCTTTCAATCTCGATCACCTCGCCGCGTCCAGAATTCATGGCCTCGAGATCGTGCGGTTCGATGCGAATTTCTTGGCGGTCGTTGCGAAAAATCCCACGCAATGTGGCTTTGCTGCCGTCGATGCGAATGGCGCGACCTTCGACGCTCGAGTGTCCGTGCATGGTCAGGGTTCCGCTGCCACCATCCTCGAAGGCAAAACTCACCACTTGATTGTCCACAACATCGTTGCCCGCTTTGTAGACGCAACGCCCGTAATTGGTCGTCTCGAGCGCCAGCCTGCGTCCCTCAAGGCTGAGGTCGGTGGTGATGGTTCTCGAGGGCCATTCGGTTGATTCTGTCAAGTAGATTTTTGCCGCGTGAAACACGCAACTTTCCTCGACTGGGCAACCATCCAAGCAACGTTCGGGTGCTCCCACGGGCGCGTTCTCGGCTCGGAAATACTCGAGGTTGCCAAAACTGGAAACTTGCGCGATACGTTTGCCCGTGACCCAACCAAGCAAGTCCAGATCGTGCGAGCATTTTGCCAGAATCATTGGGCTCGAGCTTGCGCTGCTGCGCCAGTTGCCACGAACGAACGAGTGGCTCATGTGGATGCTCGAGACGTTCTCGCGCCATTCAAGTGTGATGATTTTTCCAAGTTGCCCGGATCGCACAATCTCGCGGACTTTTTCAAAAAAGGCGGTGTGTCGCAGCACGTACCCGAGCATCACGACTTTGCCAGATTCTTCCGCCGCTTTCGCCACCCGCAATGTCCCCTCGAGCGTGCTGGCAACCGGTTTTTCCAACAGCAGGTGATACCCAGCCTCGAGCGTGGCAATCGCGGCGGTTTCGTGCAATTGATCTGGCAGCGCAATGAACGCGGCGGGTGCAAGTTTCGCCGCCAACAATTCCTGCCAACTCGAGAAACGATGCTCGGGCAGAATGTTGTGTGCGATCCCGAAACGCTCGAGTTTGGCCGGATCGGAATCGGCAATGCCAACGAATTTCAACCGTTCTGGCTGCTCGAGCGCCCAATTGCCATACGCATCAAAACCTCGATTGCCCGCCCCGAGCATCACCGCCGTCAACGCTGAATTGATCATGGCTCGAGCATACCGAATCCAGTCAGATATGCTCGGCTCGAGGTTGCCGCCGTTCGGTGATAGCGTGAACGGCATGAACACATTGCTGCGAACTCTTGGACTTCTTGCGTTGCTCGGCATGGTTCAACCGGTGAATTCACCTCAAGCCAGAGCACAAACCACTGAGCGTTTGAACAGGCCACCGATGGGCTGGAATTCCTGGAACGCTTACGGTTGCAACATCGACGAGAACAAAATCAAATCTCAGGCCGAAGCGATGGCCAAAAATGGAATGCTCGAGGTGGGTTATCGATTCGTGGTCATGGATGATTGCTGGGCCGCAAAAGCTCGAGACGCGCAAGGGAATTTGCAGGCCGATCCGCAAAAGTTTCCGGGCGGCATCAAAGCACTCGCCGATCACATTCACGCGCTGGGTTTGAAATTTGGGATGTACTCATCTCGAGGGACGCAAACTTGCGCCGGTTATCCCGCCTCGCAAGATTTTGAAAAACAAGACGCACTGCAACTCGAGCGTTGGGGTGTGGACTACTTGAAGTACGACAATTGTTACACCTCGCTGGAC
>JAYURE010000674.1:0-3484 GCA_043756345.1 Deinococcales bacterium
AACGCTTCGTTCAAGTTTGTTTACGACGGCGCGATCACCTACAAAGATGCCAAAGAAACCATCAACTTGAAATTCACGAACATGATCTACGACTCGAAATTCTCGTCCGAAACCGTGGCCGGAAAAACAACGTACACGTTCACCACCACACTGAACGGCACGGTCACTGCCAACGACAGCTTCGTGACCTACGAGAACGAAGTCTTCAGCAAAAGCTTCTAAGCAATCCTTCTGTTAAACCCCATCTCGAGATTCAAGGTGGGGTTTTTTGCTCGAGTCAGGTCCATGTGGGTTTGCAGATCAGGACGCTTATTGCTTTGACGCAACAGCCTGTTTTGCGTCAGCAACGCCCCACTTCCAGGACCGCCAATCTGGAGCTTCAGCATTCCACCGTTCAGACAAGATTTGCCTGACACCATTCATCGCTGGATCGGACTTGCGTTCCGCGATCACCTCGAGCAAGGCCGGAACCGCATCGGCCCCAAGGCTCAAGGCGTAATCCGTGTCCAAGGTTTTCTGCGCTCGAGCACTGGTTCGTGCAGCCAGCAAACCAGCGGATTCCTCGAGTTTGACTTCATTGTTTTGCGAGGATCGGATCGCGTTGTACTTGACGATCACCGCATCCGGGTTGATCGCGTTCAAGCCAATCAGAATCGCCATGGCCGAGGCGAGCGCTCCGAAAGCAAATTGATCACGGTGATTTCGGTAGAGCACCCAAACGAACCAGCCGAAGACAATTGCCAACCAGAGCGTGAAGACGGTCGGGTACAACCGCAATTCGGTCAGGCCATACTCGAGCACGTACAAACGCATGCGCTGCACCGCCGAGACCATGACAATGGCGATCAAACCAACCAGAACACTGGCAAGAACTCGGAAGTTTTTTTGCTGCGCGACTCGAGTTTCCGGGATGAAGCTGTGCATCACCAAAAGCATTGGCAGCGCGAGCGTCGCCACCCAAACGAGTTCAAAAAAGCCTTTGCGGGCGTATTCGGAATACGTCAGGCCGGTGACGGAGATTTGATTGCTACCGCCGAAGAAGTAACCGATTTGCACCAGCACAAACGCAGCGAACAAGGCGTTTACCAACCCGAGCACCACCGTCATTTCCGTTGCGGGCAGCACAAGCGATCCCGATGATTTGGTCTCGAGAATCGTTTGTGGCCTGAGGGCGCGGCGTAAGAATCCACCCGCGATCCAGGCGAAAAATCCGATCACGATGCCATGTTGGATCAATCCTTCGGCGTTGAATTGCAGGCTGGTCAAGTTGCCCAAGAGTTTCCCGAAAACCGCATCTGCCGAGGCGAACAATGCTCCGAAGACGATCAAGACCGGCACGGCGAACAACACGCCACGAAAGATGGCCGCAGTCTTCTCACTCGAGCGCGGTTTGGGCAGGGCATTCCACGGCATGTCAACAAAAACCAAGCCGAGCACGTCCGTTGCCGCGCCAACACCAGCGTGCAACCAGGAAAGCGCAATCCCGATGACTCGAGCCGTGACGAGTTGGCCCTGTCGTGTCGCGGTGGCGGCCAGTCCGATTGTCAAAAGGGTGGCGAGGAAGTTCAGCATTTGCAAGGCTTCCGAGGCTCGCCAAGCGGCAAAGAAGGCAAAGACCACACCAGCACCCAGCAACCAGCGGCCCTGACCCTCGAGCGGCTGTTTGGTGACACGAGATGCCACGACGAGCGCCAGCACCATAGCCAAGACCCACAGGCCCCAACTCAGGCCGAAATGCCAGCCATAGAACAAGCCATCACCGAGCACGCCGAGCAGCAAGGCTAAGCCGAGTAGCCAAGCTGTTTTCGTGGCCCGCTCGAGTGGTGGTTCTGCCGATGCAACCGGCTTCCCAGGCAAGAATGGAATCCAGGGTGAATCTTGGTTTTCAGGTGATTGCGTATCGGTGATGCTGTCGCTCATCGGGCCTCCGCTCGAGATTTCAAGCTTCAGGCTAGCGAACAGGCAATGAGAAAACCCTCACAGGTCGTGAGGGTCTCGAGATTCTGAAACATTGTTGTTTACAGCTTACTTGCGCATGTTGGGTTCGAGAACCCGTTTGCGCAAACGAATGCTTTTCGGTGTGACCTCGACCAACTCGTCGTCCGAGATGTACTCGAGCGCTTCTTCAAGGCTCATCGGTTTGACTGGTGTCAGCGAGACGGCATCGTCGGCACCGCTGGTGCGCATGTTGGTCAACTTCTTGGATTTGCAAACGTTGACGTTCAAATCCTTGTTGCTGTTGTTCGCCCCAACGATCATGCCGATATAAACTTCCAGACCCGGTTCGATGAAGAACTCGCCGCGATCCTCGAGTTTCCAGATCGCGTAGGGGAAGGTTGGTCCGGCTTCCATCGCCACGAGGCTGCCGTTCTGACGGGTTTTGATCTCGCCAGCGTTCGGTGCGTAACCGTCAAAGACGTGGTTCATGATGCCTTCGCCTTGGGTCATTGACAAAAATTGCGTGCGGAATCCGAACAGGCTGCGTGCCGGAATCTTGTATTCCAAACGGACGCGACCGGATTGGTTGTCCATGTTGATCATCTCGCCACGCCTCGAGCCTAGGGTTTCCATCACGCCACCCATTTTGGTTTCTGGCACGTCGATGACCAAATGCTCGTAAGGCTCATGAATCTGCCCATCAATTTGGCGCGTGATCACCTGCGGGGTCGAGACTTGCATCTCGTACCCCTCGCGGCGCATGGTTTCGATCAGGATCGAAAGGTGCAACTCGCCACGGCCCGAAACCTTGTACTCGTCGGTTGCGCCTTCCTCGACGCGCAAGGCGACATTCGTCATGGCTTCCTTGAACAAACGGTCGCGGATGTGACGGGTGGTGACGTACTTGCCTTCCTTACCGGCGAACGGACTGGTGTTCGGCCCGAAGGTCATCGAAACGGTCGGCTCGTCCACGGTCAGCACTGGCAAGGCTTCAGGATCGGCAAAATCGGCGACGGTCTCACCGACACCGACATCCTCGAGCCCGGCGATGGCGATGATGTCACCGGCATACGCGACTTCGACTTCAATGCGCGAGAGACCCATGTGCGTGAAGACCTGCGCAACTTTGGCCTTGGATTTCGTGCCGTCCTTGTGCATCAGCATCACGTATTCGTTGCGTTTGACTTTGCCGCGACGCACGCGACCCAGGGCAATGCGCCCCAAGTAATCCGAGTAATCCAAGTTCGTGACCAGCATCTGGAATGGCGCATCGATCTCGATGGAGGGTGACGGAACGTGCTTGACGATCAATTCAAACAATTCCTCGAGATCCTCACGTGGCTTCTCGAGGTCCGAGTACGCCTTGCCTTCACGGGCAATCGCGTAAATGATCGGGAAGTCGAGTTGCTCGTCGGTTGCGCCCAAGTCGGCCATCAAATCGAAGGTCAAGTTGACGACTTCGGTGATGCGTTCGTCCTTGCGGTCGATTTTGTTGATCACGACGATTGGCTTCAAACCAAGCTCGAGCGCCTTTTTGAGCACGAAA
>JAYURE010000675.1:0-9878 GCA_043756345.1 Deinococcales bacterium
GTACCAGTTTCAGAACACGGGTGACGGCTTCAAACTTCTCTTTGCCGATGATGTCTTCTGTGAATTCGCAATCTTCGAGGTGCACGAACTCGAGCAGATTCCATTTTCACCGGGACGAATCGTTTGGAAAAAACCGCACGTTTCCGAAAGCATCGGTACGCCAAAACTCGGGCTTCCAACACCCTCGAGTCACGGTCTGGAATGGTCGCTCGGCGAGGCACTGACCAACCTCTACATTGGCCTGAAACGTTTCAAACGTGGCGAGAAACTGTCTGCTGCACGCTTCGTTCAAGAGTATGCGTTGGATCGCGTTGTGGATTTGGCGGCAAGGCACGAGCCGGAACTATCGGTGTTCAAAGATCCGTTCAACCGTGAGCGTCGGCTCGAGCAACGATTTCCGCAATTGGCGGGACGACTCCCGGACTTTGTTCAAGGGTACGAACGAACGCCAGAATCTGCGTTGGCCATGCTCGAATTTCTCGAGGCTCATTTCGCGGTGAATCAGGCGATGGCGGCAGCGATTCGCAAGTTGACAGCAGAAACTTGAGTTCACATCACGTCTCGATTCGCGGCTCGAGCACCAAAATTCACGGCATGAAAAAAGCGTTCCTCGAGATTTGAGGAACGCTTTTTGGTTTTTGGCGATCAGACTTCTGAAAAAATGCCGAACCAAGCAATCACGATCATGCTGATGAAAAACGTCAAGTACAACGCCACCAGATTGATGATGTAGCCGATGCCCTTCTTGTCGGTCTCAACTGCTTCGGTCGCAACGTCATTCTCGAGGATCGTTGAGTCGCTCATTTCTTGCCTTTCTTAACCACAACCAACGGTGGCATCTCTTCGACGTACTTGGTGAACGCCTCGAGCGATCCGGTGAAGTCGTCCTTCTCGGTTGCGCCCAGGTACAGTTCGGCAACGCGGCCTTTGTCGTCCAGAATCTTGCGTCCGGTCAGGCGTCCGACGTGTTGTGACAGGCGTTCGTTGATGATGAAGTTGCCCTCGTTGAAGTGGCAATCACCGAGCGGACAGCCGAGCACGAAGACGCCCTGAGCGCCGCTCTCAAATGCGAGCGTGACCCATTCGGTTTTGACAAAGCCCGAGCAGGGAACGCGGATCGTTTTGACGTGATCCATGCCTTTGACGGTGCCGTCCTCGTGAATCAGTTCGGTGCGTCCGACGCTCCATTCACAGACGAAGCCGAGGATCTTGGGGCGTCCGTTGCTCGAGAGGTTGTTGGATGAACTTGGCGCTGGAATTGGTGTGGCTGTTGGCGTGGTTGCTTGTGTCATTGGAGTAAGGCCGCAATTCTATCAGAGACGAATTTTTCGTCGGCGAGCGGAAGGTTGATCGCGTGGAACGGGCAGGCTCCGACGCAGATGCCGCACTCGGCGCATTTATCGTCGTTGACCACCGCGAGTTGCTTGTTGCGTGGGTTCGGGTTCATGCCATCGACCATCACAATCGCATCGAACGGGCAATCCACGGCGCAGAGTTGGCAGCCGGTGCAGTTCTCGGGGATCACGACGGCGGCATTGACATAGCGGTGCTTTTTGGCTGGAGCCCATGGCAGGAACATCAATCCACCGAAGATAAAGGCTAAAGCGGCCAGGATGAATGCTGGGGACAGGCTCGAGAGCAGCAGGATTGGCCAGAGGTAGAAAATGTCGTAAACGATTTGTCCGGCGCTTTCGGCGGTGATTGGCACGCTGGCAGCCAGGGTTTTCTCAACTGGGGCCAGACCGGAGATCAGCACAACCAAACCAATCGTCATCAGGGTCACGAAGGCTGGCGGCCAGATCTTTGGGCGGTGCAATCGCAAGTAATGCACCCAGAGCACGAAGAACATCAGTACGGCGGGACCGGCGTGCAGGAAGAACATCCGGGCGAGCGTCAAGTTGTTGGGTTCGTCACCGGCAATCAAGGCTCGGGCCAGGTACGTGCCGAAGCCGCCAATCACCAGGTCGAGGCTTTTGAGCATTTTGACAATGCCGTCGGTGATGACGATGGCGCGTTGATCCCAGACCAGCAGGTAGCCCGTCAGACCGATCAGACCGGTCATCAGGAGCATGACGACGCCCGAAACCCACGGCAGGTCTCTGAAGCCACGGTAACGGTCGGTGAAGAGGTTGCGCAGCATGTGCAGGATCGCCATCAGGATCATGCCGTCACCGGCGTAACGGTGAATGGCGCGAATGACATTGCCGAAGGCGACGGTGCTGGTCAGGTAATCGACGCTGATGAAGGCTTTCGAGGTGGTCGGTTCGTAATAGAACCACAAGAAAATCCCGGTCGGCACCAACAAAACCCACAAGACATTGGTGATGCCACCCAAGTAATAGAACGGATTGAATTCCTCGGGGATGACTTTGTTGATCGCTTTATCGACATTGACCACGAGCTGATGAATCTTATCGAGGATGCCGTCGAAGCTTTTCTCGCCGACGCTCGGGGCCTGATCTGCGGAACGTAAAGCCATGCTCACGCCCCCTTTCTGCCGATGACAGGCACGGTTTCGGCTCGAGTTGGGGCGAACAGCATCGCCGCGAGCGAGGTCATGACGATGGCGAGGCCCATGTAGGCGAAGCCTCGAGACAGCGCATTTTCGGTGCTGGCGACGAACGAGAACGGTGGGATGTTTTTGACGATGCCGTCAATGAACATCAGGAGTGGCAGTCCGGGCACGATGGCGTCCGGGTTGGTGGCGGCGAACGCTCCGAGCGTCAGGCCGCCGGTTCCAAGACCGCCCAGCGCGAGCAGAATGGCGATGATTTCTTTGATGCTGAATTTCACTGCTTGGCCCCTTTCCTCGAGTTCGTCTCGGTTGAAACTGCCTGTTGGCCTGTGCTTCCGGGCAGAACTGCGTCGGGCGTGTGCCCAAGAATTTTTTCAAACAAATGGTTTTTGACTTTGACATTTCCGGCTTGACGTTCGGTGGCGTACATGATGAACCCCAGGATACCAAGCAAGAAGATCACGAGCGCCAAGTACCCGGTGATGCCGAGCAACCCTTGCAACGTCGGGAAGTTAAAAAAATCCAGGACGGTTCTGTAACCCCTCGAGAACATCGCAATCGCAACGCCGAAGACGACGAACGTGACCAGCCAAAGGCTGCCCTTCATCGCTGTATCCTCGAGTCAAAACTTGGACTTTGATGTTTTATGGTTTGTGACATCAAGTTTGCCATAGTCGCTGATTCCTTCGGTCCAAGATTTTGACATGCGTGCAACCAAGACCGGGTTGCACTTAATCTCCCGCCGCCGCCGGAGCCATCGCCGGAATGGTTGCTGCCACTTTCGCAGCCTCGAGCGCCTTGACCTTGCGGCGTTCAGCGGCGCGGTACAACCAGTGCCAGATTGCGCCGCCACCAATGATTAGCATCGAAACGGTGTAAACGTAGGGCGGGTCGCGTTTGATGTCGGCGATGTTCAAGCAGATCAGCACCGAGAACGCGATCCAACTGACCAGGCCGTAAATGCCAACCACGGTCCAGAAGGGTCGTTTCCATGGGCTGCGTTCCGGGCTCGAGTCCAGAAACACGACCGCGAAGGCGACCAGCGGCAGCAGCACGGTTTGCAGCGTGGCGGTCGCAGGTTTCCAGAGTTTCATCATCTGGTAGAGACCGAGGAAGTACCAGTCTGAGAGGATCGGGTTTGGCGTGACGTTCGGGTTGGCTGGCGATCCAGTTTCGACCGGCACGGCAATCGAGATCGCAATCAGCATGACGGTGAAGGTCACGGTGGCGTACCAGGGCAGGTTCATGCGTGGCACGCGACCGGCTCCGCCTGCGCCCTTGTCGCCTTTGCCTTTGCGGGCGAAGTACGATTCGACCAGAATCAAAGTCAGGATCGAAAGCATGAAGTGCGCTGGATAAAAGCGTGTCAGTGTGGCTGGCCCAATCGATTGACCGGCAAGCATGAAATCGGCGGTGATGTGACCGATCTGCAACTTGCCGAGCGTCGCCTCGAGCAATTGTGGCAAGCCCATCCAACTCAGGGCGGCGATGCTGGGGATCTCGTGAAAGTTGTCAATGAAGGTCGGGAAGGTTGCGAAAACCTTCGTGGCCCACAGTGCGCGTTGATTCCAGATCAGCAGGTAGCCGGTTAGACCGGAGAACATCGAGAGGATCAATCCAACGATGGTCAGCATGTACGAAAGCTGATTGTAATTTTTAAACTCGCCACGGAAGTACATGCGGTAAACGCGCAGTGTCAGCGCAATGATCAAGGCATCCGCGCCATACTTGTGCAGGTGACGGGTCTGCATGATGATCCAACCGTGCTCACCCTCGAGGATGTTCTTGACCGACAACCACGATTGGTAGATTGGGCCTTGCGCGTCGGGCACGTAAAAGAACATCAGGATCGTGCCGGTGACAATCGTGATGATCCAGAACAGCATCGCCATGCCACCGAGCATGAACCACGGGTCGGTCTTGACTTTGTCTCGAGCGTTTTCGTCGAACAGGTCGAGGTTCTTAGCGGATTTCGTCCACCAATTGCCGACTTTCTGCAAGACGTTGGGGGCTTTCTTGACGGCGGGAGCGCCGCTGGGTGGGGTTACTGCTGCTGCCATGAACGGCCTCCTTTGAGGGCTCGAGACGGATTACTGGGTTCTTTGTTCTCAAAATCTTGGATTTCAAAAAGTGCTTTGCGTTGGGTCGGCTTCAAACTCGAGTCTTGAGACACCAGCCAGGTTTTGATTTCTGGGTTTGGAATCATGATCTCAACCGTAACCTTTGATGATGACTTGGTTGCCTTCAATCGCAAAGTCAAATGGGAACGGCGTGCGTGGCGCTGGGCCGGAGACAACTTTTCCTGGCAATTTCATGCCGTTGACCTCTTGGGACTCTGCCGGGTTGTAGACCGAAAGGTGGCACGGGCAAGAGAACAAACTGTTTTTGCCACCGCAGTAATTGAAGCCGTTACAGACTTCTTCTTTGGTGTGGTACTCGAAAATGCAACCCAGGTGAGCGCAGATTCTCGAGATCGCGACCATCGAGTATTGCGTACCGTTGTAATCGGCAACCTGATACCCGAGGCGTTTGTTGCCAGGTCCGACGCCAACCTCTTTCGGGTCCAATTTGCCGTTCGGAATGCGCACCACGTAACCAAGAATGTCGGTCTGTTGTTTGCCGCGATCCGAGTATTCGATGGTTTGTTGCGTGAAAATAATTTCTTTAACGTCATATTCGTTGGGGAATTCCTCGAGCGTGGCCGCAATCAAATCTTTCGAGAGCGGCTTTTCGGTCGTCGGCAACGACAATGGTTTGGTGGTTGGTTTCAGGTACGACAGCAGTGCGGCGCTTAGGCCCCCGAGGGCTCCGAGGATCGGCAAGGCTGTGATGCCTTTCAGAATCGTGCGACGGTCAATCATTGACGGCCTCCCTGGGCGAGAATCGGTGTATCGGTTTGGCTTGAGGCGCTTGGCTTTTTCTCGACTGGCAACGGTTCAACCGAGTACGAGTACGAACGCAGGTAGGCCACAACCGATTTGATTTCGGCCTCCGAAAGTTTGTCCCTCCATTGCGGCATCGCCGAGCCGTAAACACCGTTTTGCAGCACGCCCCAGAGTTTGCCCTCACTGCGGTTGTACAACCGGCGAGGATCGTGGAAGTTCGCGGGTTTGGGTTGCAATTTCAAACCCGCATGACCTTGGCCCCAACCGTCCGCGCCGTGGCACATGTTGCAGTTACCGAAGGTCAAGCTGCCACTTTTTTTGATTCTTGGGTCCAAAAACACCGTGACTGGCTTGCGGAAATCGACCTCGGCCTTGCGGTACAAGGACATCGTGATGCTCCAATCCTCTTCTTTTCCGAGGATTTTGCCATCGACTTGAACATTCTCGAGCGCCTTGCGGACGTTCAAGAAGACCATGAATGGAGACTCGTTTTCGATGTCCAATTTTGGCAGCACGGTCGGATCGATCTTGGAAAGCAGCAGATCGCCCAAGTTGACGTTCGGGTTGGCGACCGGCATCAGGTTTGCCTCTTCGCCTTCGATCCAAGGTCCAGCGTAAGAACCGCCCGGTCCGAGCTTGCGTCCGCTCATGTAACCGCCTCGAGATTCGTCCAGTGGATCAACCTTGTACTGTTCCGGGTATTTCGGAGTGTTCCAGGCGTACTTGGCTTCTTCGGAAGTGTGCTCGACCGGTGCGAGCGAATACTCGCCGCTTTTGGCACTGTCGCTGGATTTGTTGCTGGCGTTCGATTTGATCGCGCAGGCTCCCAATGACATTGCCAATACTGGGGCGAGCGTCAAACCGAGCAAACTGTGTGTGACTCGAGTCATGTTTTTCATGCGCTTAAAATCCCTGCGTGGGAATCCACGCGATCATGGCAATCGTAGCGATGAACAGGAAAGTCACGATTACCGAAAACGGCACGTTTTTCTCGCCCACTTTGAATCCGGCGATGGTGTGAAAGCCTTCTTCGTGATGGTCCTCATGATGGTCTGCGCTGCGTGCATCGGTATTGACGACGCCTTGGGCTCGTTCGGTTGCGGGTGCATCGGCCATAAAGTACCTCTCAATCTCTCTGGTCTGTCAGGATTTACTGGTCAGGATTTGCTGGGCACGGCGGGACGCTCGAGGCTGGTGCCGTTCTCAAACGGCCATTCGCGTTCGGGTTCGGTCAGGGCATACTTGATGCGTTCGGGGTTGGTGAATTGACCGTCCAGGTACGCCCAAGCGAAGGACAGAATCAACAGCGAAAAGATCACGCCAACGGAGATCAGCACCGCCCAAGTTCCCTTCGAGTCCAATCCAGCCGGGGGAACGTGATCGGCCAACGCACTCGAGGACGCAAACGCCAAGAGCATTGCGGCTCGAGCCAAGTTTTGAATCCTCGAGTGTCTCATCATCAGTGTCCTTTGGCGGCCTTCGGCGCACCCTCGTATTTGCGTTCTGCGTTACCGGGTTGAAGCACGTTCGGTTTGTAGTACTGTTCGCGTCCAGCGTTCGGCGTTAAATCCTGATCGGCAGCGAGCGACTTGAGGTACTCGGCGACGTACCAGATTTGTTCTTCGTTCAAAGTCTGATCCCAACGCGGCATGCGGGTTCCGGGGACGCCACGACCGATCTTGTTGTACCAGTGTCCATCGGTGAAATCCTTGTAACGCGGCAGGTGAAAGTTCGCAGCGGGCTTCGGGTAGAAGACTCGAGCCAGCGGCACATCGGCGCGACCCGAATACCCGTGGCATTGCGAGCAGTTCTGGTTGTAAATACCGCGACCGGCAGCAGCAGCACCGAGCGAACCGGGAAATGGTGATTTCAGGTTGCGGTATTTCTCAGGCACGTTGACATCTTTGATTTCCCAAGCTCGAGTGTTGCGCGTGCCCAAACTTTGAATGTAGGAAACCAAATCTTGAACATCGGTATCGTCCAGGTACGAGAAGCTTGGCATGTACGATCCCGGCAGATACGAACGTGGGGCCTTGAGGTGCCCGATGTGCCATTCGTCGGCGTACAGACCGCCCTCGTAAGTCAAATCAGGACCGTTGCGCAATGTCCCGAGCACATTCACGCGCTCGTAGGCGAAATCGCCAGCCTGCGATGTTGGGCCAATGCCCTCATCCTGAAAGCGCACGAACTGGCTGTGACAGACGTAACAATTCTCGCGCTGATAGACCAGCTTGCCTCGAGATTCGGCTGCCGTGTACGGACGCAAACCTGGGGTCGGTTCCGGGTTGAAACTCGCCGCTGGCACAATGATCACCAAGGAGGTGACACCCATGATCAGCATCAGGAAGGCGAGGCCAACAATGACGTTCTTAGCGTTAATCATCCTCGAGCCCTCCTACCTTCAAATGCCGCAAAAGCTGTTTTGTTGCAAAGATTGTGCTTCATGTATTCATCCCTTCAATGTTCCAGCGGCTGGCTTTTGTGGCTGGCTTAATCATCCGCCGCTGCGGGCGCGAATGATCCGATGGATTGCACAGCAGTTTGACGCTGAGCGATCCGCACGGTCTGAAGGGCGTTGTAAGCGAACAGGTAAATCGAGCCGACCATCACGGCCGCACCCATCCAACGCACTGCAATAAACGGCCCGAGGAACGGCACGGTCTGTTGCACGTTGATGCCCATGTTCCAAGCGGAGGCTTGCACGAAACCCATCGTCGTCCAAGACGAGAAGAACGCCACGAAACCGCCCGCCATCATCCAGAAGTGAACGTTGACCAGTTGCCTCGAGTACCACTCGACTTTATAAACGCGAGGAATCACGTAGTAAATGCCCGCGAACAAAATCATCGAGAAGCCCGATAGCATCGCCAAGTGCGCGTGCGCACTGACAATCCCGGTGAAGTGCTGATACCAGTTGATTGAACGAACTGCTTGGAGGCTGCCTTGAAAGCTCGAGAGCGCATACGCCATCCAACCGAAGGTCAGGAAGCGCAACGGCAGGTTCCAGGAGAGGTTGTCCCAACGGCCCTGCGTTGAAAGCCAGAAGTTGACGCTCGCGCTGTAAACCGGCACGCTCATCAACACGCTCGAGGCGATGGCGAATGCTTTCAACCATTCGGGCACTGGCGACTGGATGATGTGGTGCGCTCCGATGCCCGTATAGAACGCGAAGTTGCCCCAGAAGCCGATCAAGGACAGCTTGTGCGAGTACACCGGATTCCCGGGTTCGCCGTTGCGTCCAACCGTCAGTTTTGGCAGCAGGTAATACGTAATGCCGAGGCCCATCGTCGTGATCCACAAGCCCAGAACATCGTGCGCATAGAACCAATTGGCAATCGCGTCGTTCAGGCCATCCATCGGCACGAAGGTTCGGTTACCGACAATGAACACCATGCTCAGGCCCAAAACGGAACCCATCCAGTACCAAACCGAAACGTACAAATGAGGCTCGGTGCGGCGGGCTACCGTTCCGAAGACGTTGACGGCGGTCATCGCCAGAAGAACCAGAAAAAACCAATCCATCGGCGCGATCAACTCGGCCCACTCGCGGCCCTCAGACAGACCGTTGAGCAGGGTAATGGGAATCAATATGGCAAAGATGTTCCAAAGCCAACCCGTAAGCGTACCCAAGCGTTCCGAGAACAGTGGCGCTTTGACCAGGCGTGGGAGCATGTAAAACATGGCCCCGACCGAAGCCATCGAAATCCATGAAAAGACGTTCGTGTTCACGTGCGAAGGACGAACCCTCGAGAACGACAACCACGGAACGTCCTTGGTGATTTCCGGGAACATGAACTGCGTCGCCATCAGCAATCCGAAAGTTGCACCGGCCACGATCCAAACGATGGCTGAAGTCAAAAACAGCTTCGCCGATGCGTCCGGTCTGTCCGGGAAGAACCGATCAATCAACCCCATATTCCACTCCCACGATGATCCATTGTGTTGCCTCCCTTAAGGCGATTACGGCCCGAAAAAACCCGAGCCAATCCATGTAGACGTATTTTCACACCAAATACTACCCGTTCGAGCCTACGAAAGTCATTGGAAGATTGTCCCGCAAAACCAGCACGGCAAGCCGCAAAAAAAGGCGGTGATCAGCGAGAAAATCGCGAGTGTTTCGAGCATCGTCGTCTCGAGATTTAGCAAGTGGTTCGAGGCTCGAGATTCCATCCGGTTTCGCATTCTGACCGTGCTGAACAAACTCGATCCTGCATAAACAGGATCGAGAAACCGTGCCTCGAGCCTGCGATCCCGTCTCTGGCCTTGAGTTCAAACGCAGCAGAAACTTCATTTTTCGTGTCTATAGCGCACAAATCGACTCTACGCGATCAAGCTTGACAGTCTTCAAACCTGGTGATACTCTTCTCTTCGCCTCGCAAGAGGGCCACCCCCCAAGTTCTTCGGAATGCAAGGGAACTCTTGAGCGCGGCCGAGCATCTTGACAGTTAAGCATAAGAGAAAGTGGTTTCTTAGAACCC
>JAYURE010000676.1:0-3479 GCA_043756345.1 Deinococcales bacterium
AACTCGAGTGCCAAGGGCATCCCTTGAACCTTGCGCGTGATGTCAGCGACCGCTTCAAGCGTGGTTGGTGTGATCTTGAATTGAGCGTTGAGTCGCGCCGCACGTTCAAGGAAAAGCTGAACTGCATCAAACGACTCGAGCGCTTCTGTCGTGTCTTTGCTCGGAAACGAAAGGCCATCGACATCAAACAGTGTTTCTGCCCGCAACTCGAGCGCCATCCTGGAGGTCACAAGTACATGCAATTCTGGCGCAGATTCGAGCAATTCCTCGAGCAGCAACGCCGCTTCGATCACGTGCTCGAAATTGTCCAAAACGAGCAGCAGGTGTTTTTCACGCAAAAATTGTTGCAACTGAATGCTTGGTTCGATCGTTCCAGACAAACTCAGCCCAACCGCTTGCGCGATACTCGGCAGCACCTGATCGGGCCAAGCCACACCCGCCAGTGGCACGAAACGAACTCCATCTCGAAAGACTTCGAGTTGAGTCCAAGCGACCTCGAGTGAAAGACGTGTCTTGCCAATCCCGCCCAGCCCGAGCAAGGTCACCAGCCTGTGCTGCACAATCAAGTTTTGCACCTGCTCGAGTTCGCGTTTGCGGCCCACAAAACGGGTGGTTGGAGCGGGCAGGTTGTGTTTTGGAGCGGCCTGAATTGTGCGCTGGTTGTCTCGGACTTCATCGGCAAGCGCTCGGGTCGTCACGAGCGGTTCGGCGTCCAGTTCGCGTTTGAGTTCCGATCTGAAATGCTCAAAGACCTCCGTGGCTCGGGCGCGTTCGCCTGTTGCAGCCAACACACGCAACAACGCTTGAACCGCATCCTCATCGAGTGAATCGGCCCGAGTCAACCGGGTCAACCAGCGTTCGGCCTCGGTGAACTCACGCTTGGATTCGAGGTTCCTGGCATGCTCAAGGACCGCGTTACGCCACGATAACGCCAAATCCTGACGCTCGAGTTCCAACCACGCCTCGTACCCGTTCAAGTCAGGAAAGCTGACACCCTCGAGGAAGGTTCCCGAGTACAACTCGAGCGCCTGAGAGAACTGTTTTTGCACGAGCAGCCGACGAAAATCTTGAACATCGCAAGCCAAAGAAAACCGCAGGCGTGTCTGATCAGTCTCGAGAGAATCCGCCCATTCGTGTTGTTTGAGGCGATGAATCAGTTTGCGCAGATTGCCGAAGGCCAGGGTTTCATCGGCGTCCGGGTTGTACAGGTACGCAAGTTCTTCGCGGCGCACCCAATCGCCTCGGCCCAACAGGTAGTACGCCAGCGATGCCGGACGGTCCACGGGCAATTCCGTGATCGTGCCATCGATCTCAAGCCGTGGTGGTCCAAGCAGGTGCAAACGAACCGGCATGAGACAGTCTATGGTCCGTGGATCAAGCTGCGATACGGTTCCAACCATCATTGAAAGCCTCGTTTTCCTGTCGCTGCTCGAGAAAATCTCAGGCGACAAGCCATGGGGGTCCAGCAGGAAACAACGACTCGCTCACAAGACAGCACCGTTCGGGCTGTTTGAGCTTTTCGTTTTGAGTCTTTAGGAATTGGAAAGTGAGGTCATCCCAATTCCCGAAGGACTTTTCGACCCTGAACTCCCTCGCCTACGATGGGTGCGTTGCTCAGCAGCCTGCCGGGTCGTACCAGACCATGCCGTTGTACGAGTTGCCACCGTTGAAGACGGTGCTCGAGTTCGATTTCGTCTCGAGGCAGCTTTTCAGGATGCTCGGGTTGAGCGTCCGGCCCGATTGCTGCAAGTACAACGCGGCAATGCCTGTGACCCCAGGGGCTGCGAAGGACGATCCAGCAATGCCGACCGTGCCGTAAGGCAAGAGGCTGGTTGCATTGCAACGAAAGCTCAAAGCGCTCGCTGGGCACAATCCCGCGCCGGGTGCGAACAGGTTGGCGTTTTTGCGGGTGTTGAATCCCGCAACTTGCCAGGTGGCGCTCGAATTTTCCAACCCTGCGCCCGCCACAGAGATCACGTTCAAGAGCGGCACCGGAACCTTGCCCAAACCGTTGGCATGGCTGGCTGGGAAGTGATCCGCCGCGAACGGATGGTTGCCGCCCGAGGCGACGACCAGCACATCGGATTCCATCAATTTGATCGCCTGGTAAACCGCTGTCCCGGAGATCGGAGCGCCCAAGCTGAAGTTGATGATGTCGTTGCGCGTGTTGGCTGCGCTCGAGGCGGCCTGTCCAATTTCGAGCAATCCTTTGGCGACGCTCGAGGCGGGGCAATTGCCGTTGTCATCGCAAACTTTTTTCTCGAGGATGCTGACGTTTGGTGCGAGTGTTTGAATCAAGTCTCGGATGTGCGTGTCGTGATCTTGAAAGTTGACTGCCGGGCCGCAATCGATCAGGTCGTTCACGCCGATGCCACTGCCCACAACGTGAACCCGAATTGTAGAGCCGTTGATACCGCCACGATTGCTGGCGTTGGTCACGGTTTGGTAGGTGCCCATGCTGAGGTTGCCGAAATTACCACTGGTGATGGGGTTCAACCATTTTTCGATTTGACCACAGTTTGGATCGAGCGAACCTTTTCCGGTCGGGTCCAAGCTGCTGACAATGTTGCGATCCACACTTTGCGTGGGTTGCGCTGCCGCATAGCTGCTCTGTGCCGCTGCCGTCCCTCGAGTGCTCGAGGCCACGGTGCGCAGGCAAACTGCTTGACCGCTGACCTCGTAACTGAATGGACCTTCGACGTTGCTGAATCCGTTGGGCAAACTGGGGCACAGGCCGTTCGTGGGTGGTCCAATCACGGTCAGTTCACCGGACTCAACCGAACCGAAAGGTTGGTAGCTTTGACTGGCGACCAAGGCATTGTTGCTGCTGCGGGTCACGAGAACATCAACGGTTCCGCGATTGGCATACGAATTCAATTCATTGCCGCTTGGCGCGGTGTTGAAGGTGCTGATGTCCACGCTCGGTGTGGTGCTGAAGCTGGAAAGCGCTGGCGCGGCGGGCAGGTCAAACACGACCCTGCCATTGATGCGCTGCACCACCGGCAAGAGGGTCGCACCGTACTTCACGGTGACAGGGAAATTGCTCGAGACCGCCAATTCAACCCGTTCATTCCAAGCGACATTGGTCACGACGGCAGCAGAAGACAGGTGCGCTCCCAAATCCGTGGGTGCCGGTATTTGTGACTCGAGCAGTGGTGACTCGAGGGTTTGAGGCTCGAGCGTTGAGGTGTTGCATGCCGCCAACATGAATAGGCACGCCAAGCCGAGTGCCATGTGTTGTAGGCGTCGAAGACCAAGCGGGCCGCCTGCCGGGGTTTGTGTGCGCTGATGTTGCATACCGCCTCCTGTGCTTTCAGATTGAAGCAGGGGTCTAAACAAAGTCTTAACAGCCCGTGGCGAAAGTGTTTAGACGTGTTGCGGCGTTGGCTGTTCGTTGAGGTTTAATAATAAGTCTTGAATGGCTTGGACATCATGAGTGCCCAGCAGTGACCGTTGCGCATCAGTCACCAGTTGTGCCT
>JAYURE010000677.1:0-3476 GCA_043756345.1 Deinococcales bacterium
AGCACATCGATACCCGCATTCAAGCAATCGCGTGCATTCTCGAGGTGGTATTTGTGCGGTGTGCAAATGAAGGCACTGGCGGGATGGCCCGCTGGCACATTCGTACCATGCTCGAGATGCGTCGCAGCACAACGCTGCTGGGATTTGTCGAACCCAGCGAAAGTGCTCGGGATTCTACCCGCGAGATTTTTGCCGAATTCAACTTGCCTTGCCCAGCATTTTTTTCGAGCATCAAAGAACTCATCAGAACGCAGGGCAACCCTGACACCGCCTTCATTTGCACACCGCACAAATACCACCTCGAGAATGCACGCGATTGCTTGAATGCGGGTATCGATGTGCTGCTCGAGAAGCCGATGGTCATGAACGTGCTCGAGGCAAAACAGTTGATTCGCCTGCGTGACAAGACCGGACGGTTATTGATGGTCGCGTTTCCGGGCAGCCTCTCCCCTGCCATTTGGGAGGCCAAAAAATTGATCGCTCGAGGGGTGCTCGGGCGGGTCACGGCGATCTCGGCGTTTGCGCATCAGAATTGGCAGCAGGCGACGACCGGCACATGGCGGCAGGTGCCAGAGATTTCTGGCGGCGGATTTTTGTTCGACACCGGTTCGCACATGGTCAATACGGTGGTTGATCTGATCAACGACGACATCGAGAGTGTGACGGCAATCTTGGATCAACGCGGCACACCGGTCGAGATTGCCTCAACCGTCGGTGGTGTCTCGAGGGGCGGCATTTTCTTCTCACTCGCGGGTGCGGGCGATTCGATGCAGTGCCATTCGCAGATCACGGTTTTTGGTGATAAGGCTGTACTCAAAACTGGAATTTGGGGCGAGAACCTGTCGCTAAAAAAACACGATCAACCAGAATTCATGCCCGTGCCGTATCCGGCCTCTCGAGGACCGTGGGAGCAGTTCTTGAAAGTCCGAGCGGGCAAGATGGTCAATCCCTGTCCGCCTGAGATTGGTTTGCGGTTTGCAAAACTGATGGATGCAGTCCGCGAGAGTGCGCAATCGGGTCGTGTGGTTAATATCTGATCAAGTGCTCGAGATCAAGTGCTCAAGATCAAGTGCTCAAGATCAGATTGAACCTTTCCGCGAACCGCTGCGTATTTCAGTGTATGAACCGATTTCAAATGACCATCAGCGCATTGGCCCTCGTTCTGACTTTGGCCTCTTGCAGCACCGTCAGCACCGAAAAAGTCGATGATCAAATCCCCGCAACCAACCCGCCTGTGACCAATCCACCCGTGACCAATCCACCCGTGACCAATCCTCCGGCAAGTGGGCCAGTGACGCTCTCGAGCGGCAGCCTTGCTGAAATCACCTCCGGTCATCCGACCAGTGGCACGGCCAAATTGATCAAACTCGTCGATGGAACGTTCATCGTCAGGCTCGAGAACCTGCAAACAGTTGGAGGGCCAGACGTTCACGTTTGGGTTTCGGAAGGCACAAACTTGGCAAGCAGTGGCACGGTTGGGGCGTCTGTGTACACCGATCTTGGCAAGATCAAAAGCACCAACGGTAATCAAAATTACGATCTCAAATTGAGCGCAGAGAAAGTCGCCAAGATCAAAAGCGTGATCATCTGGTGTCAGAGTTTCAGCGTCGCTTTCGGTGGTGCAGCACTGCAATAGTCCGGAATAGTCCGGAATAGTCCGGAATAGTCCGGAATAGTCCGGAATAGTCCGGAATAGTCCAGAGACACTCGAACACGCTGCCCTGCAACTGCATTGTATTTCTTGTTTCGACCTTCACGGAGCGCGTCAAACTCGAGCATTCCAACGCCAAAAAATCTCGAAACCAGTTGGCAAATCGATCATCTGGCCTGTGGGCATTTTGCGCAACTCGAGCAGCCCGAAAAACTTGCCGCAATCCTGATTGGATAAACAAGTAAACTCGAGCATGTCAGATTCGTACTGCGCTGCCGTTCGTTCGGGCCGCTTGCACACGGTTCACAGCGTCTATCACGACCTCGAGTACGGGTTTCCATTGCGATCAGATGATGAATTGTTTGAACGCCTAGTCCTCGAGATCAATCAGGCAGGTTTGTCTTGGGAAACGATTCTGAAAAAACGCGACGGGTTCAAGCAGGCATACTCAAATTTCAAACTCGAGACAGTTGCGGCTTTTGACAACGATGATGTTGCGCGATTATTGGCGGACGCGGGCATCATTCGCAACCGCTTAAAAGTTCTGGCCGCGATTGAAAATGCGAAACGAATCCTCGAGTTGCAACGCGATCACGGCTCGTTTCTGGCTTGGCTCGAGACGAACCATCCACAAAATTTGGATGGTTGGCGCGTCTTGTTCAAGAAAACTTTTGTCTTTACCGGTGGCGAAATCGTGCGTGAATTCTTGGTCAGCACGGGTTTCCTACCCGGAGCGCACGACCCAGATTGTCCGTGTCAGACAAGAATCCTCGAGCTTGATCCCGCCTGGGCTCGGACTGAAATCTCGAGTTAAGGTTTCAGAACTTTCTCGAGCGAATCCTCTTGCGCCTGCGTGTATGCGCCTTGTCCACGCCAGAGGATTTCACCTTTCGGGTTGACCAGCAGCGTGTAAATCGTGCGATCCGTGGTTTCACCAATCGATTTCAGGAACGAAGTGCGATCCAAGTACAGGGTGATCGTGACTTCTCGAGTGGCTTTTTCTGGGATGCCAGCACGCATGCCGCCATCAATGAAAGGTCGGGCCAAAATGTTTTCCCTGGAGAGTGTTGGCAGTTCGTAAAATTTTAAACCCGCATGCTTTTTGATCAAGCGACCCACCGCAGGCAGCCAAGTGTTGACGATTTCTTGGTGGTTGTCGTAAAAGGCGATGGCGACCAAATTCAGTTTTGCCTCGAAATCTTCGGGCAAATTGAATGTGCGACCCTCGAGGTTTTGTCCTTTGACTTTCGGGAAGCGCACCGTACTGTCTGCGGAAAGCACAATTTGTCCAACCCCAACTTGCGCGAAACTGCGCACGAACACTGCGATGATGGCAATCACGACCGCGCCGATCAGGTAATTCATCCAGGGTTTCATGATGCAATCATGCCTCGAGTGATGGCCTTGTGTTGGCGTGCTGCGTCGCTATTGTTTTCGGCTCAATACTGACGGCCCCGTGAAGATCACCCATGCCGATGTTGCACACTTTTGCCTTGAGCAACTCGAGCACAAAACCTGGTTGAGTCAAGCCGTCAGCCTGAGCAATTGAACCTCGAGCCTCCGACTTGCGTATGTCCCTTGCACGTTGGAGGAACCTCTATGAAAAAAGGCATGAATAAAGTCGCCCGTATCGGATTGATGTTTGCCGCTGCCGCCCTCTCGAGCCTCGCGCTGGCTACACCGAGCTTCAAATTCACCACCGATGCCAAAATGAACCTAATGTCCGCCGGGAACAACATCGACATTTCTGCCTACCCGAAGATGGGTTTGATCACCAAGAAGATTCAAGCCTCGAGCGCCGTGCTGGTCTTCAAAGGCAATGACG
>JAYURE010000678.1:0-3474 GCA_043756345.1 Deinococcales bacterium
GTATCCGGGATGAAACAACTTCCCTGTTCGATTTTGAGAAACCGGGCCGTGATGCGCGTCGTTGCTTTGGAAATCGGGAAGTTATTTCATCCCAAGTCCTTAGTACGTGCGTGCTTTCGGTTCGTACTTGCCCAGCACAACATCACGCCATTTGATCTCGGGGCTGCCGACTTCGCGGCGGTAAATCATGGTGTGCTTCAAGAAGTTCGCATCGTCACGGTCGCGGTAATCCTCGCGGGCGTGTGCGCCTCGAGATTCACGGCGGTTCAGGGCGCTGTGAACGAAGGCCTCGGCGTTCTCGAGCAAAAATCCGAGTTCAATGGCCTCCATCAGTTCGGTGTTGAAACGGTCGCCCCGATCCGAAATGCCGATGTTCTGGTATCGGGCGAAGAGTTCCTTGAGGATTTCAACTTGCGCCGAGAGCGTTTCTTCGGTGCGGAAAACGCTGGCATTATCTTGCATGGTTTGTTGCATGTCGATGCGAATTTTTGAAACAGATTCTTTGCCGCTCGAGTTTTTGGTGCGTTCGATCATGTCGGCGGCGCGGCGGTCGGCATCGTCGCTGATCGGTTCGAGTTCGGCGTTGTTGGCATATTTCGCGGCGGCAACTCCGGCGCGTCGTCCGAAGACGATCAAATCTCCCAGCGAGTTCGTACCCAATCGGTTCGCACCGTGCAATGAAACGCAGGCAACCTCTCCGGCGGCGTACAGGCCACGCACGAGTTCCTTGTTGGTCGTGCCCCAAAGCACCTCACCGTCAATCGTGGTGGGAATACCGCCCATCGTGTAATGCGCGGTCGGTTGGACCGGCACGGGTTCTTTGGTCGGCTCGACCCGCAGGTACGTGCGGCTAAAGTCCGCAATGTCTGGCAGGCGTTCCTCGATGATTTTCGGGTCCAAGTGCGTGATGTCCAAGAGGATGTAATCCTTGTTCGGTCCCGCGCCGCGACCCTCACGGATTTCCATGTACATGCTGCGCGAAACAATGTCTCGAGGTGCGAGGTCTTTGATGGTGGGCGCGTACTTTTCCATGAACCGCTCGCCGAGCCCGTTGCGCAAAATGCCGCCCTCGCCACGAACACCTTCGGTCAGCAATACACCCAACTTGTACAGACCGGTCGGATGAAATTGATAAAACTCCATGTCCTCGAGCGGAATGCCGCGCCGGTAGGCGATGCCGGTCAGGTCGCCGGTCAGGGCGTGCGCGTTGCTGGTAACTTTGAACATCCGTCCGTTGCCACCGGCGGCCAGAATCACGGATTTGGCGTGAAAGGTGTGCAGTTCGCCGGTCGCAATTTCCATGGCGACTACACCCTTGCAAACTTTTTCGCCGTCGGGTTCGTCGTCCATGATCAGGTCGAGCACCAGGTATTCGTTGTAAAAATTGACACCCTCTTTGATGCTCTGTTGGTACAGGGTTTGCAAGATCATGTGACCGGTACGGTCGGCGGCGTAACAGGCGCGATGGACCGGAGCCTTACCGAATTCTCGAGTGTGACCACCGAATCGGCGTTGTGCAATCTTTCCATCTGGCGTGCGCGAGAACGGTAAGCCCATGTGCTCGAGTTCGAGGACAGCCTCGATCACGTCTTTGGCGAAGATTTCGGCAGCATCCTGATCGGTAAGGTAATCGCCGCCTTTGATCGTGTCGAACATGTGCCATTCCCAATGGTCTTCGTCTACGTTGCCGAGCGCCGCGCCGACTCCACCTTGGGCCGCGCCGGTGTGCGAACGGGTTGGGTAAAGCTTGCTGAGAACCGCGACGGAACCGGTCGCGTTTTTGGTGGCGTACAGTGCGGCCATCAATCCTGATCCGCCCGCACCGACCACGATCACATCGTATTTATGTTCTTTCATTTGAAACTCCTTGCTGTGAATCAAGCTGTGAAATCGGTTGAATGTGGAACCTCGAGCCTGAAACGATCATTTCGGTGGGGCGGTGATGAACAGCGCCAGCACGCCAAAGACCAGAATCCCCGCGATGACCGTGTATGAGACCGTCTTGATCCAAAATCGGGATTGTGGGCTGCGCGTGTTGTCATCGATCACGTAACGCAGTCCGTTCGTGCCGTGCGCCACACCGAGCGAGAGCAGCGCGAACAGGTAAAGCTTTTCGGTAACTTCGGAATACTTGAAAACCACCGCGTCATAATCCCAGCCGATTTCGGAGGTGATGATGTAATTGTTGAACAGGTGAAAGAACGTCAGCAACACCAGGAACGATCCCGACAGGCGCATGAAAACCCACCAGACCAGTTCCGGGTTGCTCGAGGCTTGCGAGCGGGCATCTTTAAAGCTGCGGGCCTTGATTGCCATCTCAGGCCACCTTTCCCGTCAGGTTCCCGACGATTGGCTGGGGTTGCTCGAGGTGCGTCTGTGGATTGTCATCGAAGATGCGTGGCAGGTTGTAGGCCAGTGCCACAGAGACCGAGGCGACCGAAAGTGCCAGGACTCCGTACCAAAGTTGGCGTTGGAATTTCACGCCGAACGCCGTGAAATCCATCAATATGATTCGCAAACCGTTGAAGGCGTGATATGCGACTGCGCCCGCCACCGCGATCAACCCGAAACGAAAGAACGGCAGTTCGTAGGTTTTGTGAATCGCCATGTACGCCGATTCACCTAACATGTGCGAGCCGATGCTGACCGTGTGGATCAGCAGGTATGCCAAAATTGCCAGCCCGGACAGGCGGTGCAAGTAAAAAGCCCATTGGCCCTCGTTACCTTTGTACATTGGTGCCTCCTTTAACCTGGTTAAACATTGCTGGAAGTTTATCACAATTCAGGTTTGGCCCGAGTGTCCGATGTCCCGGCATCCCGTGTCCCGGCCTACAAAAACACAATCGCCGTTAGAATCGGGCATGACCAGCGACCCCAGCAACGAACCGAATAACACGCCAATTCTTGAGGGCGCAGTGCTCGAGCAGGCCCGTCAGCGCGAAACCCTCAAAGTCGTCAGTGCAATCTTGGGCCTGATCGTTTCGGTAGTCATGTTCATGATCTGGGTTCCGGGCGGGGCCAGCACCGCCCTGCGCGACGCGACCGGCAACGATTCAGGGTTTGTCTCGAGGTTGTGGTACGTGATGGCCTTCCTGCTGATTTCGGGATTGCTCGAGTTTCCGTTGGGCGTTTATTTCGATTACACGCTCGGCAAACGCTTCGGGTTACTCAAACAATCGTTTGGCGGTTGGTTGGGCGATCAACTCAAAGAGGCCGGAATCGGATTGCTGTTCTCGTTGATCCTGTTCATGTCGCTCTACGCGATCTTCGCGGCCTTTCCGAGGCTCTGGTTTCCCATCGCCATGCTGGTCATCAGCGGGTTCTTCGCCGTGATCCTGCTGCTGCAACCGCGCCTCGCCAGAATGCGCTTCAAAAGCGCCCCGCTCGAGAATCCAGAACTCGAGGCCCGGGTCGCGGCGCTGTTCAAACGGGCGAACGTGCCGTTGGTCGGTGTCTCCAAATGGTTGTTCGGCG
>JAYURE010000679.1:0-3472 GCA_043756345.1 Deinococcales bacterium
ATCGGCTGCACCTGGAGTTTCGATGGTCGCGCTGGAAGCGTCCGGGATTGTGGTGCTCGGGGTGCTGAAGTACGCCTTGAATTGCGGCGATGATCCCGCACTCGAGGCGAGCATGGTTGCAAGCGTACCGGTGGCATTTTTGACCGTCAATTCCGTACCGGCATCGAGTGCAATAGCCTGTTGATTTCCCGCACTTGGAGCCTTTGGAAGATCCGTCAAGGCATTGATGACCACGCAAGTGTCTTCTGCAAAGGCTGTACCTGTTGTTGGTTGACTGATTGGTGTCGGCAATTTGTAAAAGAGTCCCGTAAATACCTTCGATGTACCCGTGTTCGTGAGACCAACCAGACCAAATTTGGAGTATTTGCTGCCTGTGTCCGTTCCTCCAGGGCATGCGGTGAGGATCAAAACGAGACTCGAGATTGCAATCAAACCCGTTTTCAATTTCAGTGTGTTCATGTTCAGCCTCCTTGAGCGCAATCAAAACCGCTCGTCAGACTTCAAGTTTAGCGGACCTTGTTGGAAACCGTTGTGCTCATCAGCCTCGAACTGCTTCCAACTCGAGCCTTGCGACACAAAGCAAGAACCCCGCTTTCGCGGGGTCTGGGTCTTGCCTTTACTCCTGTGGTCGGGGCTAGAAGATTCGAACTTCTGACCCCTTGGTCCCAAACCAAGTGCGCTACCAGACTGCGCTAAGCCCCGAACCGAACGGGAGTATAGACGGTGTTTGCCGTTCTTGCAAGTGCAAATCAGTCCTGATCGGCTTCCAACTCGAGCAGTACGGCAAAAGCGTGTATCCGCAGATCGTGCCGATCAATCGTGATTATGCTCACATGAGGACCTTAATGAACTTTACGAAAATCGCGTTTCTGTCTTGCGAAAACACGCTAATCTCGAGCCATGAAGTTCGTTCATCTCACAACTGCTTTGTTGATCCTGGTGGTCGGTTGGGGCGGTTTGCCCAGCCTTGGTGAATCTGCCGTGCCGGGTTTGTCGGGCCTTTCGAGTGTGCCGGATGGCAGTGAAGTCCGCATTTTGCGTGATGAGTTGCAGAGTGTGCTCTCGAGCGGCACGGTCAAGGCTAAAAGCTTGACGATGGCAACCCCTGGTGGGCGTTTGCCACCGTTTGTGCGGGTCAAAGTTTGGATTGGTGTGACCGATAAGGGGACTGCGGATTTGCTTTCGTTTTCGGGCAGTGTCGCCGAGTCTGGTACGGACGTGATGCTCGAGGAATCCGCCGGGGATCGCGTCTCGTTCATGCAGGTCATGCGTGAGGCGTATGGCGTGCGGGTGGAGTTCAAGGATGCCAAAAAATGACCCAGAAAGTAACACGACTCAGAATTCACGTCAGGGTTGCGGTCAGAACACCCGGTTGACTGGTACACTCGAGGTCATCCGCAAAGCGAACGAAGGCGCAACTTTGTTTGCAGTGATCTGAAATCGATTGCAAAGAGGACCCGTTAAGGAAAGCCTTAGGGAAGAAGGGGAGCACGATGAGTGAGGTTCAAACCATTTTGATCATCGAAGACGATGCCGACATCTCGAAACTCGTCGCGCTGGAACTCGAGGAGGCCGGATTTAGGGCTTTAACCGCGCATGATGGCGTCTCGGGCCTGACGATGGCACGTGAATCCAACCCGGATTTGGTGATCCTGGATTTGGGCTTGCCGGACTTGGATGGCGCAGAGATTGCCAGGCGTTTACGTAAAACATCCGACACGCCGATCATTGTGCTGACCGCGATGGACGCCGTGAACACGAAAGTCAGTCTGCTCGAGGGTGGCGCTGACGATTACTTGACCAAACCATTTCACCCGGATGAACTGGTGGCCCGTGTCAAAGTCCAATTGCGCAAACAGCGTGGCGGCGAGGCGGTCGTGCTTGGCGAACTCGAGATCAACCCGGAGAAACGTTTGTGCCGGTACGCGCAAAAAGAGGTTCGGTTGTCACCTCGAGAGTTCGATCTATTGTCGTTTCTTTCGCGTCAACCGGGTCGTGTCTACACCCGTGAGGAGATCGAACGTGGCGTCTGGGGCGAGGATTTGCCGAGCAACTCAAACGTTGTCGATGTTCACATGGCGAACATCCGTTCCAAATTGCGTGATGTCAATGGGTACGGCGTGATCCGTACCGTTCGTGGCATCGGTTACGCACTCAAAGCCCAGTAATCTAGCCCAGTAATCTAGCCCAATAAATCAGGTTTGGTAAGAGAGGCTCATGGCTTCAGGTCAGACCACAAACGAATCGAATGACTCGAACGAATCGCGCACCGCAGGCTCCGGCCGGGTGCGCGAAGACCTTCCGGGTGTATCGGATTCTGGCTCGAGCAAGACTTTCTCGAGTTCCGGCGCGAACATTGGGCTCGAATTAGATGAACTCAGCTTTGATGAGCACCTGAGCGCAGTCAAACCTGGCTCGAAAACCCGTGGTTTGAGTTTGAAATGGCGTATTGGTCTAGCGACGGCGGCTTTGCTGCTGGTCTTCGCAGCAATTCTGGCCGGTTCGATCAGCTTCGTTGTCAAAAGCACACTCGAGCGTTATCAGCACGATTTGTTGGATGGTGATGCGCAAAAAATCAAGCAATTTCTGGAATTCCTGGACGACGGCGAGAACGATTACTTGAAGTTGAGTTACCGGCTGTTCGATAAATCCAAATACGCACTTTTTCGCAGCAATGGCGCATTTTTTGATGGCGGCAACATTCCGGTGCCTCGACTCGAGGTCCTCAAGGCGCGTTACGTCGATGGCTTCTGGGGGAACGATACGGGTAAAACGCCCATCCGGGTGATTCTCAAACCCATCGATGTCAAACTGGGCAAGAAAGCGTACCGCATGATCTTGGCGGTTTCTGCCGATGCGACGTACATCGTGACCATCTCGAGGTTGGTTACCACCACGATTTTGATTGTCACCAGTATTTTGGCGGTGCTCGCCTTGGCGGGCGGGTACTTCGCAGCCAGTGCCGGTTTGCGCCCACTGATCGAAGTGGCCCGGCAAGCCACGAAACTCGACGAGCACAACCTCGAGCCATTGCGTTACACCGGTCCTCGGGACGAGTTGGGTTTGCTGACCGCAACCATGAATCAATTGGTACGGCGGCTCAAACGCGCATTTGAGGCGCAGAAGGTTTTTCTGGCCGAAACCTCGCACGAGTTGCGCACGCCACTCACAGCCTTGCAAGGGTATTTGCGTCGGGCCTTGCGCGACCCGAACCCGCACGCGGCGCTCGAGGATGCGTTGCGTGTAACCGACTCGATGACCCGGTTGGTCAACGATGTCTTGCAACTTTCACGTGGCGAGATCGTCCAGGAAATCGTGCCGCACTTGGTTGATCTCGGCGAGGTCGCACAGAACGTTGCTCGAGAATTCCCCGGCGTCAGCGTTGAATTGGACCCCAACCTCGAGATGATCGGTGATCCAGATCGGCTCTCGCAATTGACCCGCAACCTCGTGGCCAACGCGATTCGGGCCG
>JAYURE010000680.1:0-3468 GCA_043756345.1 Deinococcales bacterium
CGAGAAGGCCAGCGGTGTGCTGCTGATTGTTACTGGTATTCTGTTGTTAACCGGTGAATTCACCCGCTTGAATTCCATTTTGCAGCCGCTCACGCCGGATTGGTTGCGGAAACTTCTTTGATGAATTTACAAGTCCAAACGAACAATCTCGAGACCGGCAGCACTCAACCAGTCCGGCCAGTGCTCGAGCTTTCGGGAATCGTGCATCGGTACGGGCGTTCTTTCGTCTTGCGTGGTGCGAACCTGACCTTGGCTCGAGGTGAAGTGCTGGCTTTGTACGGCTCGAACGGTGCGGGTAAGACGACATTATTGAAAATCATTTCTGGTGCGCAAAGCCCAACTCGAGGTGGCGTACGTATTTTCGGTTTCGAGGCTCGAGATCGTGCGGAAATTCGAGCCAGGACACTGCTCGTTTCACATAGTTTGGGACTGTATCCAGAATTGAACGGAATCGAAAACCTCGAATTCGCCTCCCGAATGCACCTGCGAAACCTGCCGAAATCCCGTTTTGAAACTGTGCTCGAGCGTGTTGGTTTGGCCGGAGTCAAAACCCGAGTCCGTGGTTACTCGAGTGGAATGCGCAAACGTCTCGCGCTCGCCAAAATGCTGCTGCTCGAGCCGGACTTGGTGCTTTTGGACGAACCGTTCGCGGCACTCGATCCATCTGGCAAAGCCCTCGTCTCAGAACTCTTGATCCTCGAGCGTTCACGGGGCGCAACCCTGATCGTTTCATCCCACGAACCGGAATTGACCAGCAAAATCGCCACGCTTGAAACCACGCTCGAGGCTGGATTGCTTTCGGTTCCAGTTCCGCCCAACCTCGGGGTGCCGATTCCAGGAAGTGCAGTATGAATCCCGCCGCTCGAGAATCCCAAACTGAACGCACCTCGAGCCTGCACCCACTCACGGCCATCTGGACGATTGCCCAAAAAGACTGGCTGATCGAAGGCCGCGCCCGAGATGTCCTGACCGCAACCCTTTTCTTCGCGGGCATGGTCGTGGTGATTCAAGTTTTCGCGTTTGGTCCCAGCAACGCAAGCTCGATTGAATTCGCCAAAGTTTTGAAGCAGGCCGCGCCGGGCGTGCTCTGGGTGGCGGTCGCCTTTGCCAGCATCCTCGCCGCGAACCGTGCATTCGCCGCCGAATCCGAAGATGGGGCGCTCGAGGCGTTATTGGCCTATCCGGTTCCGCCAGAATTCTTGTACCTCGGGAAACTCTTGGCCAATTTGGGATTGATGCTGATTCTGGCGGCCATTGTCGCGCCGATCACGATTTTCTTGTATGGACTTTCAATTGGCTCGGGTTGGCCACTCCTGATCCTGACGGTGTTTCTCGGCACAGCAGGGTTTTCGATTGTTTCAACCTTTTTTAGTGCCCTGACCGTCAACCTTCGGGCTCGAGAGGCGCTTTTGCCGATCATCGTTTTTCCGCTGGTGATCGCGGTGGTGCTCGGTGCGGTCAACGCCACGGTCGGAATCGTGACGCTTGCCCCTGCCGATGAGGTTTGGAAATGGCTAAGATTGCTTATCGGTTTCGATGTCGTCCTTGTTACGACCTGCACGCTGGTTTTTCCCTTCGCAGTCGAATCTTAAGTGAGACAATCAAACCCGAAGATCATCCCCCAAGCTGGGGTGAACATCGCACCGTCGAGGCGCTACGCTTTTAATGCACGATTCGTTTTTCAACCTTTAACAGGTTTAAGAGGAGACGCATGAACACCAAACCTACACTCGAGCGTCCATGGCTGACCCCACTACTGGGCTGGACGGCGTTGATCGTTTCACTCGCCGGAGTTGTATTGACCTTCCTGGCTCCGCCCGATGTCAATCAGGGTTACCTGACCCGAATCCTGCCGCCGCACGTCACGAGTGCCTGGGTCGCGTACCTCGGATTTTTCATGACCTCGATTTACAGCCTGGCCTACTTGGTCACCCGTAACACGAAATTTGATCGACTTGCCGCCTCGAGTGCAGAACTTGGCGTGGTGCTGATCGCTTACGCCCTGATTTCGGGTTCGCTTTGGGGTCGTGTCACGTGGGGAACCTTCTGGGAATGGAGCGATGCCCGGATCGTCACGACCCTCTTGATGATGATGGTCTACCTCGGCTACCTGATGGTGCGCGGACTGATCGAAGATCCTGCACGTCGTGCTCGAGTTGCCGCCGCGCTCGGAACGGTTGCAGCGGTCGCCGTGCCGATCAATTACATGAGCGTTTACTGGTGGCGGACGCTGCATCAAACACCATCGATCAGTGCGGTACAAAAGAAGAGTTACCTCAATCCAGAACTTGGGCTCGCCTTACTGGTGATGGTCATAGGCTTCACGATCTTGTACGTTTACATGCTGCGTTACCGGTCACAGATCGCTGCAAAAGTGGCCCGTCTCGAAGAACAGGATTTAGAGCTTGAATTGAACGCCCGCAATGGCTTCAGAATCGGCGAGGTGGCCCAATGAATTCCCAACATGGCGAGGTGGCCCAATGAACGGCGAATTCGTCTGGTACGCCTACGGCGCGTTGATCGTGCTGGTTGGCGGGTACGCGCTGTACCTGGCGACCCTCGCCCGTCGCGTGAAGGATGAAGAATGATCGACCAGAATCCCAGCGGATCACGCCCGAACGGTTTGGCTCGAGGCGCATGGAAATACGCGCTCGGCATGGCCGTGATTGTTGGTGCCGTCGGTTGGATGCTGTCCTCGAGCTTGACCGCAAACCTGAACTTCTTCGTCACACCCTCCGAGTACCTGCTCGATGAAAGCAAGTACGCCGGGCGGCGCGTGATGCTCGGCGGGGTGGTCGAACCCGGAAGTGTCGCGTTCGACAAGGAAAATCTGAAACTCAGCTTCGTGGTCTCGGACGGAACGGCAAAATTTAAAGTCCTGCACAGCGGAACTCCGCCCGAATTGTTCAAGGCTGGAACCGGCGTGACCATTGAAGGCAAACTCGAGGGAAGCGGTACGAATGCCGTCTTTCAAGGCGAACGCTTGCTGGTCAAACACAGTGAGGAATACCGTGCTCCGAAACCTGGCGAGAAAATCAATTACGGCAAGGCGCTCGAGTTTATGAAAGATTCCCGCTGATGAATGCCAAACTCAAACCATTGCTCGAGTGGATCGTCTTGATTGCGGTCGCTGTCGCTCTGGGCTTGGCGCTGGCCTGGCTGCCTGTTGAGAAGTCCACGGTACAGCTCGGATTTTTGGTTATTGGTGGGTCGCTTTTGGTTTACACGATTTACCTCTCGTTTCAGCTTTCCAAGTTGTCTGACGATCCTGACGATGTGGACATGAGCAATTGGCCTGCTGGCCCGGAAGACGAAACTTCAGCCACGCTCGAGGTGCGCCAATGAATCCGCAAGTTGGTCAGTTCGCTACCATGACGGCGTTGGTTTTCTGCGTTTGGGGCCTGATCTCGAGCCTGATCGGTGCGAATCGCCGCGACTCGAGGCTTGCTGAGACGGGCCGAATCGCTG
>JAYURE010000681.1:0-3467 GCA_043756345.1 Deinococcales bacterium
GAATGACGGCACCGTTGTTTTGCGAGATTTCTTAAAGCGTGAAGTAGATGGTGTTTCCCGGTTGGTCAATTCGCAGCAACTTCTTGCCGCTTTGCATGACGTCCGCTCCTCCCGTCCCGGAGGTCAGTGAAAGTTGGCTCTCGAGGCTGATGCCCTCGAACGTTGAGAAGAAGGCATAAATCGGGTTGGGATTGTTGACGCTGCGTTCGTCGTAAAGTTGCCAACCGGCGTTGCCAAACAATTGGCTTCGTCCGATGCTGATGCTGCCAGCACTGACCATGAGGTCAATGCCGTGACTGCCGTTGTTGGCGATGCTGCAACCGGCAACACTGAACGACTTCGCATCGCTGTTGTTCACCAAGATTCCCACTCCGGAATTGGCAATGACCTGGGAGCTGCTCAGGGAAAGCTGGCTGTTTTGCACCCGAATTCCCTCGAGTTTGTTTCCTTTGACCTCCAGCCCTTCCGCCTGAACATCGCTGGCACGGTCCAAGGTCATGCCAGTCTGATTGTTGTTGCTTTGCGTGACACCTGACAGCGTTACTTGCCCGACACCACGCAGATGGATTCCCGCGCCGCCCGCACCCTCGAGACCATTGCCTGAAAACAAACTGTTGTGAATGCTGAGGTTCGCGGCGTAAACGATGTTGAGCCCAATGGCACTTTGAAAAATGGCCATATTCTCGAGTCGAATCGTGCCACTTAGTTCGGGATACACGCTTTGTCGAAACACCCCGCGTGCAAAGCCTTGCAGCGTCAGGTTGCGCAAGATGGCATCGTTGGTCAGCACCAGTCCGCCAGCGTCAGTCGTGTTACCCGGTCCCAACAACAGCACAGCCCCACGATCCGAACTTTGCCCTTCGACCGTGACGCCATCGGCCACGTTGGTCGCGGACTCCAGGCCCGAACCGACCATGGGCCATGTTTCACCGGCCTGGTAGATCCCGGCGGTCAGCAAGACGGTGTCGCCTTTTGTTGCCACCGTCAAGGCTTTGCTGACGGTACGGAACGGGCGGTTGGGCGTGCCTTTGCCTTCAGTATCGCTGGGGTTGAATTCTGGTTTGGTGGCGGTGGTGATTTTGGTCACCTCGAGCACGGCGTTGCGCGTGATGGATGAGACATCGTTTTCAATGGTCAGGTTGAGATCACCCAAGGTCGCGCCGTGAGGAATACTGACTTCCAGTTTGGCTCCGTCGGCCTGTTTGGATGTGATCTTCAGGCTATACGTCCCCAGGGTGGCCCGAACGAGGGTCGCCAGGTTTGAACCCTTGATGGCCACCTCGATGGTCCCGGCCCCTTGGCGCACCTGGTTGCTCAGGCCGTAATCGCTCAGGCTCACATCCAGAATTGTGGGCGCTAAAGGAATGGCTTTAGGAGTCGCATTGACGGGATCGCTGCGCGGTGACTTGAGCCCTTTGCTGGTTTGAGCCTCGAGCGCGAAGAAGTACAGGGTGTTATTGCTGAGTCCGCTGATCAGTGTGTTGCTGCTGGGGGCATCAACGATTTGGGTTTTGTCGAGGTTGCTGCTGGTGCCGTAAAAAACGGTGTAGCCCCCGAGGTCAGATTCCGCATTGGGTGTCCAGTTCAGGGAGACTTGAGCGTTTTGGGCGGTGGCGGTCAAACCCTGAGGTTTGGCCGGTGCTTGGTTGACAACGGGTGCGGCCTTTGGACTGGCGACCACGGGGGCGGTGGCTGCCGACTTGTTGCCAGTCGCGTCGATTGCGGTGAGTGTCAACAGGTACGTCGTCTCGTTGCTGAGACCGTCCAAAACCACGGCGGTGCCGGGCGCAGGGATGGTTTTGCTTTGGCTTGCCCCGCCGCTCGAGGGTCGCCAGCCAATCACGTAGCCCGCCAAGTCCGGTTCGCTGTTGGCAGTCCATTTCAGACCGATGGCACGGTCGGCTGGTGTGGCTTGCAGGCCGGTCGGCGTGGCGGGTGCCAACTCATCTTTGCTGCAAGCCACCAGGCCAAGCACCAAGGTCAACACAAGCAAATGCAGTTTCATGGCTCAACTCCTCTATTTCGGCGGGAGGGTCTTGGGTGAAATCTGTAAGTTGAAGGAACGGATTTGTGCGATATCGGGTGCGACCGACGAAGTGACCGTCAGCAGGACCACCACCCTGGCTGCGACCTCGACATTCTGGAACTCGCAATTCGGTTGCCCAAAAACAGCAATACAGCGTTTTTCGGTCGGAAACTTGAAGCCGGGCATGGATGCAATGCTCGGAATCCAGTCGAACGAAGCCTGATTCTGATTGAAATTCAGGACGCGGCGCGGGTTGAAGAAAATCGAACAGTTCGCGGCGGCGCAATCCTCTGGCCGAGGTACCTGCTCGACGCTCCAGGCGAAATTCACTGGGCTGTTGTCGGGATTATCCACGGGCACAGCGATATTGAGGCCGGTGCTCAAGAAAACTTCTTGGTTGTTCTGAAGTTTTTCGCCGTCCTTGCTGATCTCGATGCGATCCACGATGGGTGGCAACTGCGCGGGTCGGGCGCTGACGTTCACCGTGACGCTTTGGATCGCACTGAGGCCCTCTGGATCGGTGGCGGTCACGTTCAGGCTGCGTGAACCCTGCTCTGAGAAACTGATCTTGGGCTGGCAACCGAAGCTCGAGCCGGTCTCGGTGGTCACGACATCAGAACCGCTGGCCGTCCAGCGCAACTTGGAACAATCCAGGCGGTTTTGTGGTTCGTTGAGGTCGTACCCGTTGGCATTCAAAAACAGCGGCAATCCCAGCGGTGTGCTGGCGTTGTTGCCAGCGCCCTGCACGCTGGGCGGGTGGTTGATGGCATCGATGTTGATCTGACCTTGGCTGGCCTTGTCGCCGTTGCTGGCGGTCAGTGTCAGCGTCCGAGGTCCGGGACTGGCGAAGGCATGGTTCAGGGTGGGTAGCGTTCCATCGCGGCTCGAGCTTCCGCTCAAGGTGACGGTACGGCCTTGCGGGTCCGCGACCGTGAAGTACCCATAAAAGTCGGTCGGTTTTTTGTAAATCACCTCAAGTGAAGACTTGGTGATCGTCAGGACCGGTGGCAAGATCGGGGCATCACCGACCTTAAACTTCTCGTCGAAGAGGGTTTGTGAAAGGTCGAACGGTACGTCGATGATCGGGATTTTACCGGCGAGTTCGAGCCGACCAAACGCCCTGCCAGAAACCGTCCAGAGCGGATCGCGGGGAAACGCCGCCTCGAGTTCGGCCCCGCCACTGGCCATAATGGTCGGACCAAAAAGCCCATAGAGTTTGAGCCTGACCTCGGTGCGCGTGTAGGCATGGACCTTGGTGCTCGCACTCAGGTTTGGCGGGCGGAAGTTGAGGGCCGCCTGTGGACCGGGAAAGAATTTGAACCCATCTTTGCTGGTCCAACGCAAGCCCACCAACGCACTCAAGGTCGGTGAAGCCCCAACCGTAAAGTTGCCCTGGGCGCTGCCATCAACACCCACCCAAAGTTCGCTGTTGACCACGATC
>JAYURE010000682.1:0-3464 GCA_043756345.1 Deinococcales bacterium
GGACTTCACCACGGATTAAACGGGCGTATCCGGCCCAACCGACCAGAATGATGCTGATGGCGACGTTGACCAATCCCGATCCGAAGATGGTGACGAGCACGATCATCAGCACCAGGCTCGGCAGGGAGAACACAATTTCAGTGACACGCATGAGCAGATCGTCGATCCAACCACCGAAGTACCCGGCGACCAATCCGACACTCAGGCCCACGAGAAAGGTTATTCCGACAATGCTGAGGCCCAACAGGAATGCGGTTCTCGAGCCCCAGATCAACCCGTACAGAATGTCATACCCTTTGACTGTGCCGAGCAAATGACCGTTTATTCTGGGTGCAGTTGGCGTGTCGGCAAAGCTCGAGCGTGGAATCTCAAAGCACACCTCCGGTGGAACGAACGTCGCCTTCAAGAAACTCAGGCTGAACAAACCCAGCGATTGTGTTTCCTCGAGTCCGAGTTCTCGGGCGCAACCATCTTTGGGTGGCGCGAGCAGTGGTGCGAAAATTGCGGCGAACAAGAAAACAGCGATGATGATCAGTCCAGAAAATCCTTGCGAATGACGCAAGAATCGACGCAATCGTGTCGGCGCTCGAGAGACGTGTCGCGGTGCGGGCACTGGAATGGTTTGCGTCACAACCTCACCCGAGGGTCAAGCACGGCGTACAGAATGTCCACGATCAGGTTCGCCACAATCACAATGATTGCCGTGATCACAGCAAAGCCGAGCACACCGGCGTAATCGTAAGTGCTCGAGGATTTCGCCACCCAGGAACCAATGCCGGGGAAGGCAAAAATGGTTTCGACGATCACGCTGCCGCCAACCAGTCCAAGCACGACCATCGTCGCCAAACCAGTTACGGGCAAGAGCGCATTGCGACGCGCATGTTTGATGTTGACCACCGCTTCGGATAAACCTTTGGCCCTGGCGGTGCGAATGAAATCGGAACCCAGCACCTCGAGCAGACTCGAACGCATGGCTTTGAGGATCGTGGCGGTAGAAACCAGGCTGAGTGTGATCACGGGCAGAACCAAATGCGAGATCGCATCTGTAAACACAGCCCATTGCCCACTTAAAAGCGCATCGAGCGTCAGCAATCCGGTGATGCGTTTAACCGCGCCAGTCACGAGCAAAATTTCGTTCTCTTGGCTGAGTCTCCCCGGTGCTGGCGCGATACCGAGCGCACCATAAAAGATCACCAGCAACCACACGCCGAGCACGAAACTTGGCAGGCTGTAGCCCACCACGGCCAGAAAACTCGAGACGCGATCAAGTGTTTTTCCTTTGCCGAGTGCGGCCCGAGTACCGACCATCACGCCGACACCGATCACCAACAATCCCGAGTAAAACGCGAGTTCGACGCTGGCGGGCAGGCGTTTGCTAATCGTCTCGAGGACCGGTTCGTTACTGGCTTTCGAGTACCCGAGGTTGCCACGCACCGCCTCGGAGAGCCACACGCCGTACTGAATCAAGAAAGGTTGATCCATTTTTTTCTCTTTGATGATCCGATCAATCTGTCCAAGCTGCCGCGCATTGGTGATGTAACTCGCAGCCCGATTCTCGAGCGGAATGAATTGCATCAAGACCACGATCAAAAGTGTCACGACGAAAAGGACAATCGGAACGGTGGCGAGACGGCGCAAAATGTACTTCAGCATTTGAATCCTCTTGATTTAATGGCTTGCAAAAATGGGTGATGGTTAAGCTTGAGCATCTCGAGCTTGATTGTGGTTTCGTCTGAGAATCAAATCAACTCCCGGACGAAACCGCTTCTCTAAAACGCTACTTGCTGATCGTGTTCCAGAACAATTCGGTGAAACGGAAGACGTTGTAATTTTCTTTGAAGCCTTTCAAGCTCGAGCGTGAAATGCGAACGTTGGCGCTTTCGGGCAGGATCACCACGGGCAGCAACTCGTTGCCACGACGACCAGCCTGCGCAACCAATTTGGCACGTTTGGCAAGGTCTTCAGTGGTGCTCAACTCTGCCAAGAGTTTGTCCATCTGCGTATCTTTAAATTTTGTGTGAACCGCGAAGACACCCTCGCTCGAGTAGAAAAAACCGAGGATCGCCAGGGCATCAGGAACCTCGACGCTGTTTCCATTGATCGTTAACGGCACGAAGCCGCCACCGAGTGCCGGGTACAGATCGTTCAAAGGCAGGGCTTTGATTTTGATCTTGAATTTCGGATTGACCCGCTCGAGGTTTTTCTTCAACAAATCCATGATGCTTTGCGCGGCGCTCGCTCCGGCGGGCAGTATGACCTCGAAGCTGAATCCATTCTTCCAAACCTGACCTTTGAACGCTTTCTTAAATTCGTTTTTGGCAGCCTCGAGGTTGAACGGAATTGTTTTGATGGTCGCATCGTAACCGGGCAGGCTACTCGGAACGGGCATGGTGCGGAATTCGGCCAGACCGCCGTAAATTTCGCTGGTGATGCGTTTGTGATCCACCGTCGCCGCGAACGCACGGCGCACGTTGATATCGGCAAAGAAATTGGCTGGAATGCCCTTGCCGTCCAGTTTTCCACTGCCGACGTACTTGCTGCCCTTGCTGATCGCCTGATTGAAAAACATGCCGTTCGCTGAGGTGCTCGAGAAGCTATGAATGGTCACGCCGGGAGCACCTTTGAGTTGCTGGATGGTGTTCGTGTTGCCGGTGTTGTACGTGATCATGTCGGCATCACCGGATTTCATGGCGAGCACACTGCCCGCATCGTCGGTGACGATCTTGAGGATCACGTTCTCGAGCTTGGCTTTCTCGCCCCAGTAATTTGGGTTGGCTTTAAAAATCGCTTGGTTGGACTCGCGTGAAACCATCTGACACGCGCCGGAACCAACATCAATTTTGTTCAGGCTCGAGTTGCTGGTGTCCTTGTTCTGGAATTCCTTGTAGGTCGCTTCGCTGCCGTCCCATTCTCCGGCGGCAATCGCGGCTTTGGAATCGAGGATCGAACCCCAAGTTCCGGTCAGGCGCAAAATAAAGACCGGTTCGCGGCGCGTTAGTTTGATCACCAGGTTGCCGTTCGCATCGCAGCTCGCGGCGTTTTGAATCGCGCCGAACGGAGTGGATTTGATCAGCTTCTCGTCCCAGTATTGAAATCCCAGCATCGCGTCACTCAGGTAAAACGCGGCGCTGCTGCCGTTGTTCGTGACCAGCAAACGGTGCAGGCTGTACTCGGCATCACTACAAGTGAAATCGTTGCCGCTGTGAAACTTGACACCTTTACGCAGGCCCATCGTGATGGTTTTGCCATCGCTCGAGACTTTCCAATCGGTCGCCAGCATCGGCACGAGCTTGGTGGTGTTGCGCTCGAACGTCACCAGCGTGTCGTAAACGTTGTTGACCACGGCCACGGCATTGCTGTCAAAAACCTGTTGCGGATCGAGCGTGACCATCTCGCCTGCGCGTTGCATCACAAACGTATTGCTTGGGGCGACCGCCAGCGTCAAACTGGCACTGACCAACACT
>JAYURE010000683.1:0-9796 GCA_043756345.1 Deinococcales bacterium
TTTAAGAGTTTTTAGTCAAGGAAACTCGAGGAATACCAAACAGCGAATCTCATTCCGCAGAGATTCTTAGACTCGCCAAGTCATATGCGTAAGCCCTGAGGGGGAATTCTTCTTTTGCAAGCTCGAGCATAAAATGATGGCATGATCCTCGAGCCTGCCCGATTGGAGTTCGTCCGAATTCAAGCAGACGAACTCGAAATCTTCTCGAGCCTGATTTGTGGTGTCGCACAAGAACTCGAGAATCACGGACAAAAATTGTGGGATCAGGAATGGCTGCAACCCCAAGCCCTGCTCGAGCAGTACGGTCTCGAGTCGATGCACCTTGGACGGATCAACGGTGAAGCTGTCGCCGCATTCGTGTTGCTCGAGACTGATCCAGACTTCTGGCCAAACATTCTCGAGGGCGAATCCCTGTTCATTCACAAAGTCGTCGTGGCTCGAGCCTGGAAGGGTCACAATCTGAGCGCCCGAGTGCTCGATTACGCCGCCCAACAAGTCCTCGAGCGTGACAAGAAATTCCTGCGATTGGACACCGATGCAACCCGTCCAGCCTTGTGCGATCTTTACGAAAATTATGGGTTCGTTCAAGTTGGGAAAGGTCAGTTCGGTCGCTTCGAGATGGCCCTGTACGAACTCGAGGTTCGGGCATGACCTATTTCATCGGTGGTTCGCCGTGCGCAGGGAAAAGCACAATTTGTGATTTGCTCGCCGCCCATCACGGTTTGCGAACTTACCATTGCGATGAGCATTACGACACGCACCTCGAGCGGGCAAAATCTGATTCAATCCTGAGCAAGTTTCGTGGCATGACTTGGCAGGAAGCGTTCACGACACGCACGCTCGAGAAAATGATCCAAGACGAACTCGAGGCGAACCGAGAATTGGGCTTGCTCGCACTCGAGGATGTGAACGCAATCGACTCGCCCGTGATCGCCGAAGGCATGGCGTTCATGCCGGAACTTCTCGTTAGGCTCGAGCCTCGAGTCAACGCCGTGTACCTGATTCCGACAGAATCGTTTCAACGCGAACACTACGCCAAACGCGAATGGGCGCAAAGCTTGCTCGAGACTACCGATGATCCCAAAGCCGTGTTTGAGAAATGGATGGTTCGAGACGCCACGAATGCCCGCACGATTGCCACCCAAGCTCGAGCTTTCAAATTCTCGGTCCTCGAGGTTGATGGTCGTTTGAGCGTGCTCGAAGTGTTGGCCTGGATTGAACAACAGTTTGCGCTCGAGTTTTGATCTAAACCGACATTTCCCTGACAATTCCTGGGATACTGGGCAGTGATGACGCAACCAGTCACCGATCAGGAACGTTTGGCGCTCGAGGCTGGTGCGAAACCTGCCCGAATGCTCGATGCGTTTCGTGATGCGCTGATCGCGTTCGATGCGGGTTTGCGCGTCACGGAATTGAACCGGGCGGCAGAATCCTTGTTTCAGGTGTCTCGAGATCGGGCGATCAACCGCTTGCTGATCGAGGTGGTGCGCGATCATCGGCTCGAACGTCTCGCGCTCGAGGCTGGTGAGTTGGAATTGGATTGGTCTGGCAAATTCTTGCGGGTGCGCGGTCAGAGGTCAGGTGATGGGGCTGGAATCCTGATCTTTGAGGATGTGACCGAAACCCGAACCCGTGAGCACGAATTGCGCGAGGTCATGGCGATCCTCTCGCACGAATTTCGCACGCCGGTCACGGCGGTTAAAGGTTTACTCGAGGCGTTGCAAATGGATCCGCCTGCCGAGACACAAAAGCGTTTTCTCGAGTTGAGTTTGCTCGAGGTGGAACGCCTGGTGCGTTTGAGCGAGGATTTAACGGTTGGTTTCCGTCCGCAGGCGCAACGTTCGTTTCCGCTGCATGATGCGATCAATCGGGTCTTGCGTTTGCTTGAGGATGAACGCCACAAACGTCAGGTCAACGTGATCGTTGAAGGTGCGGAGTTGGTCGTGCATTGCGATCCAGACAAATTGGTGCAGGTGCTGTTAAACCTGCTCGAGAATGCGTTGCGTCACGGCCCAAATCCCGGCGAGGTTCGTTTGCAGGCCAGCCTCGAGAATCAATTGGTGCGCGTCACGGTTCACGATGCGGGCCTCGAGTTGCCGACTTACGATCACATTTTTGAGGCACACAAACGCGGCCCAAACTCGAACGGCAGCGGCATGGGCTTGTACGTGGTGCGATCAATCGTTACCGCTTGGCAAGGGGAGACGTGGGGACGTTACAACGGTACGGGCAACGAATTCGGCCTCACAGTTCCAGTCACCAACCAAACCATGACCGGCGGGGGTTTAAAATGACCATACGTATGCGAGAAGCCCTGGAACGAGACTTGCGCGAAATCAGCGCCGAATTTATCCGATTGATTTCCCACACCAGCGAACAACTCGAGTTGGCCGAAAAAGTCTTGCTCGAACGCGAAGTGCAACACGCGACCCGGGTCAGTGAGATCGACAAGCAAGTGGATGCGCTCGAGATCAAGCTCGAGCAATCTTGTTTGCGGGCGATAGCGCAGCATCAACCGGTCGCCTCAGATTTGAGATTCTTGGCGGCGGTGCTGAAATCACTTTCGGACCTCGAGCGCATCGGTGATTACTGCGTGCATGTCGCCGAAGATGCGCGATTGCTGGCGAACGATCCGCCGTTGAAGCGTTACATCAATTTGGGTCAGATGATCTCGAGGCTCAAAACCATGCTGCACGCCTGTTCACTCGCCTTTAGCGAACGCGATTCGGGCAAAGCCAAGGAAACTTCTGCGATGGACCTCGAGATTGATGATTTGTACGAGCAGACGCAACGCGAGTTGGTGACGTACATGATCGAAGACCCGCGCACGATCACCAAGGCGCTGGCCTTGTTGCGGGTTGGGCGTGCCTTGCAACGGATTGGCGATCACATCGAAAACGTTTCGGATCGGGTGCAGTACTGGCTGACTGGCAAACGCGAAGTGAACGATCCGCCGACAGAGGGTTGAGGCTCGAGTCTCGGCCTGACCCTGGAGGGCATCAATCAAAATTGACATGCTCTCACAGACATCGGCGGTAGGATCAACGAACCATTCCTCGATCCGTATTCTCGATCAGTATTCTGGAATGAAATCGACTTCACAGGTGGTATTCCATGAACGAACAAGTTACGGACCGTCGCAGCGTCATCAAAGGACTCGCCCTGACCGGAGCCGCAGTGGTTGCTGGCTCGAGCCTGCCCAGCCAAGCACAGGCGATGTTTGACAAGAACATTGAAGTTGGTGCGCTTGCTACGCTCGCCAAGGACTACGATTCGATTCCATTCGCGCTGGCGGATAGCACAAAGGCAATTCTGGTGCGTGTGCCTGCCCCGAAAGACAAAGCCATGCTGAAGATGGGTCACGTCATCAAAAGCGGCAAGGTCTACCTGTCGGCTTACACACTCGTTTGCACGCACAATGGTTGCATGCCTGCCGCCCCGAACGCTGAAGGACTGCTGGCTTGCCCGTGCCACGGAGCGAAATTCAACGCGGACGGCACGGTCAACAAAGGTCCAGCCAAGAAGCCACTCGCAGGAATCAAGATTGCGGTCAAAGCGGGCAAGGTCATGGCGACCGGCATGTTGATGGGCTGAAAGTTCAACTCAACCATTCAGTCCTCGAGTGATCGTGCTCGAGGATTTTTTGTGCATGTCTTCGGGATGTTAACGTGACATGACAGCAACCGTTTCAACTCGAGACTCGACTGATCTCGAGCGTTTGTCATCAAAGGAATTCACCATGAAAAATTCTGCAAAAAATTCTGTCGGCGTTGCATTCATTGGCGCAGGACGCATGGGCCTCTCACACGCTCGAACCTTGGGTGGCATCTCGTCTGCTCGAGTGATTGTCGTGGCCGATCCGTTCCTCGAGGCCGCCGAACGCGGCAAAGCCCTGTGCGGCGCAGAACGCGCCATGTCGGATATCGAAGCCGCGATCAACTTGCCCGAAGTCGAAGCGGTCATGATCGTCACACCGACCGACACGCACGCGCCACTGATTCAGATGGCCGCCAAAGCGGGCAAAGCGATTTGGAGCGAAAAACCGATTGCCCTGACGCTCGAGGACACGCAAAAAACTGTGGACGTGATTAAGCAGGCGGGCGTCGCCTGTCAGATTGGATTTCAACGCCGTTTCGATCCGGGTTACATGCAGGCCAAAAAATTAATCGATGAGGGCAAACTCGGCAAGCTCGAATCCTTCCGGGCGCTCGGGCGTGACACGTACTTGCCTGCAAATCCGGCCTCGTTGCGGCCCAGCGGCGGTACGTTCTTGGACATGACCGTGCATGACTTTGACCTGGCCCGATTCTTGATCGGTGAGGTCGAAGAGATTTCTGCCTGGGGAGCCGTCCTGGCGCACGAGATGTTCGCCGAGGCTGACGATTGCGATACCGCCGTCTGCATGTTGCGTTTCGAGAACGGTGTTTTGGGCGTGGTCGAAAGTGCACGGCATTCCAACTGGGGGTATGACATTCGCACCGAAGTCGCCGGGGCCGAAGGTAAAGTCGTGATCGAGGCGAACAACAAAACGCCCCTACAGCATTTCACCGGTTTTCAAAAACACACCGATGTCTACGAAAACTTCCCAGACCGATTCGAGCAGGCGTACCGCAACGAAATGCAAGCCTTCTTCGATGATTTGCTCGCCGGTCGTGTGCCAAGTCCAGGCCCAGAGGACGCGCTCGAGACCTTGCGTTTGTGCCTCGCGGCCAAAAAAAGTTGGCAGGAGGGCCGACCGATCAAAGTCAAAGAGGTCGTCTGATGCCGGAACTGACTCACCGGATTCTCGGGATTGCACTGATCGGTACTGGGCGTATGGGATGGATTTTCGCTCGAGCCCTCGCCGAATTGCGTGGTGAATGCAAACTCGTTGGTGTCGTCAATCGCAGCGAAAACAGTGCTCGAGCAATGGCGGAACATTTTGGTTGTGGCTTCGGAACCGATCTCGAGTTTGCGCTGAATGATCCTGCTGTTGATGCCGTGGTGATTGCCACGACCACGCCAGCGCACACGGAAATTGCCCTCGCTTGTGCTCGGGCCGGGAAACCATTCTTCATCGAAAAACCGATTGCCGACAGCCTCGAGAATGGACGCTTGATTGTGCAAGCGGTTGAGCACGCTGGCATCTCGAGCATGGTCGGATTTCAGCGCCGATTCGATCCGGCCTATGCGGAAGCCAAAGTCATGATTGACGCAGGAAAACTCGGCAAGCTCGAGGTCTTCCGGTCGATCTCCCGCGATCCAGAAATGGGTTCTTCCAGCCTCGAGTTTCATTTGGGTAGTGGCGGCCTGATCGTGGATCTCGGCGTGCATGACATGGACCTCGCCCGCTGGTTGGTCGGAGAAGTGCTCGAGGTTCAAGCCTTGGGTGGAGCCTTGTCCGATCCGAGTTTGGCCGAGCATGGCTTGCACGATACGGCGGTCGCTTTACTGCGATTTGAGAACGGTGCGTTCGGCACGGTCGAGATGGCGCGACGCACCGTCTACGGTCACGAAGTTCGCACCGAAATTTTGGGCGAACACGGCAAACTGAACATCGAACGTGACCAACGGGGCGACCTGCGAATGTACGACAAAACGGGCGGAAATTTTGATCGGGCTCGAGGCTTCGAGGAACGTTTCGCGCAGGCGTACAAGCTCGAGATGGCGGCTTTCGTTCGTGGTTTGCGCAACCTTAAAGTTGAGGGCGGCCAACCCTTGATGCCAAACGTTCGAGACGGCTGGTATTCGTTGCGTTTGGCGTTCGCCGCGCAATACGCGCTCGAGACTGGAACCACCGTCAAGGTCAACGAATTTGCGCCCGACCTCGCACCAATTTCTGGCTGATGTTCTCTTGAAGCCCGCTTGTTCCTGATCTCGGCTCGAGTGGCGGTTCGTCATGTCTTCCGCAAGCTTCAAAATTTGGTGTGCAAAAACTCGGATTTTGCCGATGGCGAACGCATATGATCACCCGACCAAAGATCAGTTCGAAGAATTTTGGAGGCCCTTTGCGACGAATCACCTGGCAGGAACGTTTGCGCTACAGCTTTGATAACTCGATGTCTCGAGGTCCAATCGCCCTGATCGGCTGGCTGTTCCTGGCCAGTGCGCTGATCATTTTTGTGATTGCGCTGATCGTCTGGTTGACCGGTGCTGGATTTCAAGTCGATGAGCAGGGTAACAAAACCTATTACAACTTCTGGGACCTCTCCTGGATGGGCCTGATGCGCACGCTCGATTCCGGCACGATGGGTGGCGACACTGGCACGCCGGGATTCCTGCTGGCGATGTTGTCCGTGACGCTGGCCGGGATTTTCGTTGTCTCGAGTTTGATCGGCATTATCTCCAGCGGGCTCGAGGCGCGAATCGAGGAGTTACGCAAAGGCAAATCGATGGTGATCGAACAGGATCACACCTTGATTCTCGGTTGGTCGCCGCAAGTTTTTCCAATCATTTCCGAATTGGTGCTGGCCAATGCGAACCGCCGCAATGCCTGCATCGTGGTGCTGGCCGATCATGACAAGGTTGAAATGGAGGACGAGATTCGTGCTCGAGTCGGCAAGTTGGGTCGTACCCGGGTCGTCTGTCGTTCGGGCAGCCCGATTGATTTGACCGCGCTCGAGATGGGCAACCCGCATCAGGCACGATCCGTGATTGTGCTCGCGCCGGAAGTGGATGATCCCGACTCCGAAGTAATCAAAACGGTGCTGGCCCTGACCAACAACCCAAACCGGCGCAAAGATGCTTTTCACATCGTCGCCGTGATCCGTGACGAGCGCAACCTCGAGGCGGCTAAACTGGTCGGCAAGGACGAGGCGCATTTTGTGCTGGCTGGCGATTTGATCTCGAGGATCACGGTGCAAACCTGTCGTCAATCGGGCCTGAGCGTTGTCTATACCGAATTGCTCGATTTTGGTGGCGATGAAATCTACATTCAGGCCGTTCCAGAATTGACCGGAAAAACCTTCGGAGAGAGCCTGTTCGCCTTCGAGGACTCGAGCGTGATGGGCTTGGTCAACCGTGCCGGAACCGTGCTGATCAACCCGCCGATGCTGACCCGACTCGAGGCTGGCGATCAACTGATCGTGATCAGCGAGGACGATGACACGATCAAACTCTCCGGCTTGAATCCAAGCATTGACCTGAATGCGATCCTCGCACCGCGAGCACTCGCGGTTTCACCAGAACACACCCTGATCCTCGGATGGAACCGTCAAGCGATCACCGTCCTGCAAGAACTCGAGCAGTACGTTGCGCCCGGCTCGAGCGTGACCGTCGTGGCCGATCTGGAAATGCCGGATGCGCTGCTGCGCGAACGTGCCAGCATCAAACGTCAAAGCTTGCAATTTGAAACCGGCGACACCACCGACCGGCGCACCCTCGAGGCACTCGAGGTCGTCAAGTTTAATCATGTGATCGTGCTTGCCTACAGTGACACTTTGGGCGTGCAACAGGCAGATGCGAAAACCCTGATCACCCTCTTGCATTTGCGCGAAATCAGCGACCGGGCCGGACGCGACCTTGCCATCGTTTCGGAAATGCTCGACAACGGCAACCGCGAACTCGCCGAAGTCACCAAAGCGGACGATTTTATCGTCAGTGACAAACTGATTAGCCTGATGCTCTCGCAAGTCTCTGAGAACAAAAAACTGGCCGAGGTCTTCCGATTCTTGTTCTCGAGCAACGGTTCAGAACTGTACTTGCGCCCCGCCTCGAGTTACGTCAAACCTGGTACGGATGTCAATTTTTACACCGTGCTCGAGGCGGCGCGGCAACGCAATGAGATCGCCATCGGCTACCGGATTCAGGCCGATTCCCGCGAAGCCAGCAAAGCCTACGGCGTGAAGGTCAATCCAAAAAAATCGGCCCGCGTGAACTTCACGTTCGAGGATCAAGTGCTGGTGCTTGCCGAGGATTGATCAGGTGTTGATGTACAAGCGTTGCACTCGAGCCCCGATGCCGGTAAGCAGTTCATAACTGTTGGTTTGCGCCAGCCCCGCCAGTGTCTCTGCCGTGATCTCGCCTGGTCCAAAGACAGTCGCTTCATCGCCAACTGCCACGTTCAAATCACCGATCTCGAGCAGGGTTTGATCCATGCAGACGCGACCCGCGACCGGTACGACACGACCGTTCAAAATCATGCTTGCTTTATTCGATAGGGCTCGAGGATATCCGTCGGCGTATCCCAATCTGATCGTGGCAAGCCGTGTGTCTTTCACTGCCGTCCACGTGGCGTTGTACGACGTGACCTCACCGGCTTGAACGTCTTTGACGAAGATCACACGGGCACGCAAGGTCATCGCAGGCTCGAGGTCGATGATGCCGTTCATGTCGGGGCCGGGTGCGTAGCCGTACAATCCAATGCCGGGCCGGACGAGGTTGAAATGCGCTCCCAAATCCCGATTCATCACACCGCCCGTGTTTGCTGCGTGAAAGTATTTGGCGTCCGGTTTGTGCGCCTCGAGAAACGCGCTGAAACGTTCGATTTGTGATGTGGCATGTTCCGGGTTGAAATCTTCCGAATCGACCAGGTGCGTCATCACACCCTCGAGTGTCAAATGGCTGCAACGCGCCAACTCGACCAAGACTTTTGCGGCATCGTCACTGCGAGCCCCGAGCCGGTTCAAACCTGTGTTGACTTTCAAATGCACTTTGACCCGCACGTTCTGCGCGTGAGCCTCGGATTGCAAACTTTGAATCTCATCAATGCTCGAGACGACGAAGCTCGAATCTTCAGTGATCAAACGGGGCAGATCACTTGCTGCGGGCGGCGTCAGCAACACGACCGGCAAGGCGATCCCGGCCGCACGCAACTCGAGCACCTCAAACGCCGTGGCCACCGCGAAACCCACGCAATTCGTGCTCGGGTCTGCCTCGAGCGCCAATCCCACAGCACTCGCGCCATGTCCGTAAGCGCCCGCTTTGATCGGAGCCAGCACCGGCTGACCTGCGAAACCTGAGAGCTTCCGGCAATTGCTGCGAATCGCCTCGAGATTGATGACGGCATGCGTGTCCATTCAAGGATTTTAACGTGGGACGGAGGTTGCTCGAGTGCAGCTTGGGTGCAGTCATTCAATAGAGTTCCCCTGTGAGAACACAACTCACCGATCTCGAGCTAAACTATGGCGATGACGGAGTTTCTGCACAGCCTCGGTATTTCTGGCAGACCGCTCGAGGGTTTGATTCCGGTGGCTCTGATTTTCTTGGTTGCGGCTGGTGTGACCTGGTGGTTTATTCCACACGTGCGCGGTTACGCAATAGAAAAAGGTTTGGGCGATAAACCCAATGCGCGGCGTTTGAACAAGGAACTCTTGCCGAACCTTGGCGGCTTGACGATTTTTTTCGGCGTGATTGCCGCGCTTGTGCTGGCATTCGCGCTCAAGGGAACCTTGCTCGAGCGCGTTCAAGTCCAACTCTTGGCGATTCTGCTCGGCGGTGCGTTGCTGCTGATGGTCGGCTTCATCGACGATCAATTCGAGTTGCCACCCGCGTTTCGCTTGGTCGTGCAATTGCTGGCGGCAGGCTTGCTGGTCGTCAATGGCATTCGCATCGATGTGGCCTTCCTGCCACCCGCCCTGGATGTCGTGCTGACCCTGATCTGGGTGATCGGCATCACCAACGCCGTCAACCTGATGGACGGCATCGATGGCCTGGTTGGTGGCCTGGGCTTCATCGCCTCGAGTTGCCTGTTGGCGATCAGCGCCCAATTTCCAGAACGGGCCGCCGCTGTGCTGGTGCTCGCTGCGGTCGCTGGCGGCTGCTTGGGATTCTTGCGGCACAATTTTAATCCCTCGAGAATCATCATTGGCGATGCAGG
>JAYURE010000684.1:0-9787 GCA_043756345.1 Deinococcales bacterium
GCACTGCATTTTGTGGACACCGACAAGCTGATCGAAAAAAGCACCGGCCTGTCGATTCCACAAATCTTTGAAGCCTTCGGCGAGCAAGAATTCCGTCGCGTCGAGGCCGAAGCGATCCTGCGCTGCACCCGATTGGACGAATTCGTAATCTCCTGTGGTGGCGGCACTTTCATGAGTGAACCGAACCGAAATATGCTGCTCGAGCGCGGCCCGGTGATCGCCTTGCACGCCTCGCCGGAAACGATTTTTGAACGCACCAAACGCTCCTCGAGACCGCTGTTGCAAGTGCCAGATCCGATTGGGCGTATCCGTGAATTGCTCGATGCGCGTAAACCGTTTTACGATCTGGCCCCGATTCAAGTCTCCACCGATGGCAGGCAACGCCGCGATGTCGTGGCCGAAATCATTGAACGGCTCGAGGTTTGGCGCGAGGAACAAGATCAGGCTTTTGAAGCCCAAGAATCTGGCGACAACGCATGACGAAAATTGAAGTTCAACTCGAACCGTGTTACACCGCTCACGTTGGAAAAAATTTGCTCGAGACGGTTCAAGTGCCGCACGCTCGAGTCGCATTGCTGGCCGATACCGCCGTGCTTGAAACGTTCGCGCCCAAACTCGCGGCATCATTGGAACGTGGAGGCTCGAGTGTTTCGATTCACGCGCTGCCAGCAGGGGAGGGCTCGAAAACACTTTTGGTGCATGCACAACTGCTTTCCGAATTGGCTCGAGAACGCCTGACTCGAGATGCTGCCGTGGTCAGTCTCGGCGGTGGGGCGACCTCAGACTTGAGTGGTTACGTCGCTGCGAGTTACCTGCGCGGTATCGCCTTCTATGCCGTGCCGACCACGCTGCTCGCCATGGTCGATGCCAGCGTCGGTGGCAAAACCGGTGTCAACCTGCCTGAAGGCAAAAACCTGGTCGGAGCCTTCCATCAACCGCGAGGTGTTTGGGCCAGTTTGGACACGCTCGAGACGCTGCCAGCAGCCGTGTTTCGTGAAGGTGCAGCCGAGACTTTCAAACATGGTCTGCTCGCCAATCCGAGCCTTTGTGATCGCGTGCTCGAGCCGGGATTCTCAGCCGCAAGTGCCAACCTCGAATCGACCGTGAGTGCTGCGATTCAAGTCAAAGCCGATGTTGTCGCTCGAGATCCGCATGAGGCTGGCGAACGTGCCCACCTCAATTTTGGTCACACGCTGGCGCACGCACTCGAGGCGTTCACGCACCACCAGATTTCGCACGGTGACGCGGTCGGTTACGGCATGCACTACGCCGCGATCCTCTCGAGGCTTGCCGGTGGCGACGACCTGACAAACCTGACCCGCGCTTTCCTCGAGTACCAACAACCACGCCAACTTCCAGAACTCTCTTGGGAAACCCTCGAGCCTTACATGGCCCGAGACAAAAAAGCCGATTCCGCCGGAGTTCGATTCGTGCTGCTGGACGGACTCGGCAAACCAAAACTCGAGCGTGTCCTGAACGCCCTGCAACTCGAGGCTTGGCGGGGGTTTTGCTCAGATTTGAAGCTCGGGTTGAATTGAGGAGATCCTCGCTTTGATGAGGTCAGGCAAGCCAGACCCTTACGGCGAAATCATTGGAACCCAGATTTCTTGAGCCAGTCATTTGAGGCCAGTCATTTGAGGCCAGTCATTTCAGAACAGCCACCCAATTGCACCCGAACTCCCATGACCTTTGCGTCCGCAAGCTTTATAATCCCAAACACGTGCGCCGCCTCGAAATCCAGAACCTCGCCATCATTGACCGACTCGAACTTTCCCTCGAGTCTGGCCTGAACGTCTTCACCGGCGAAACCGGCGCGGGCAAAAGCATCATTGTCGATGCGATCTGGTTGCTGACCGGCTCCAGGGCCGATGCCGAACTCGTTCGACGCGGCGAAGATGCGCTCTTGGTGACTGGATTCTGGGAAGACCTGACCCTCTCGAGGCGTGTGCAATCCAATGGTCGCAGTACCGCCCGCATCGATGGCGAAGTCATCTCCAACCGTGAACTGGCCGAACGCAGCACGGAATTGGTCACGGTGCACTGGCAGCACGCGGCACAGGCGTTGCTCGAGCCCAAATACCATCGTGAATTGTTGGATGCAGGCTTGCCGAGCGCCGCCAAAGGCACCCTCGAGTTGTACCGTGAAACGCACCGGGCGCACGCCGAAACAGTCTTGCGCCTCGAGGCGTTGCGTGAAGGTGAACGCGACCGGGCCAGACGATTTGACCTGCTCTCGTACCAATTGCGCGAAATCGACGAGGCGAGCCTGAACGCGCTCGAGGAAGAACCCTTGCGCAAAGAACGCGAACGGCTGGTCAACAGCGAACGCATCGCTGCCGACACTGGCAATGCGGTCGAAGCGCTCGAGGATGCTGACACAAACGCCGTGGGTTTGCTCGCCGATGCTGCCCGCGCCCTAACCAGCGCCGGACGTTATGATCCTGTCGCCGCGCAACTCGCGCAAGACTTGCGTGAAGCCCTCTCGAGCGTGCAGGCCGTGGCCGGTGAAGCCCGTGAGATGCTGGATCGACTCGAGGCCGAACCCGGTGAACTCGACCGTATCGAGGGCCGATTGGCATTGCTTGAACGCCTCAAAGCCAAATACGGCGCGACCCTGGCCGAAGTCCTCGAGTACGCCAACGAACTGCGTTTGGAGGCGGGCACGCTCGAACGGGCCGAATCGGATGCGACCGAACTCGAGGCGCAAATTGCTCCGTTGCGCAACAAGCTCGGCAAGCTCGCCAAAACACTCAGCGATGCTCGGGCCGACGCTGCGAAACGCCTCGCGCCACAACTCGAGAAGATCGTGCGCAGTTTGGGGATGCCCAAAGCGCAACTCGAATTTGCGCTCGAGCCGCTGTCAGAACCCGGCACTTTCGGCGCAGAAGAGGTCGAGATTCGTTTCAGTGCCAACGCCGGCGAAGGACTCGGATCGCTCTCCAAAATTGCCAGTGGCGGCGAACTTTCCCGCGTCATGCTCGCACTTTCAACCGTGCTCGGCTCGAGTACCCCCAGCGTGATCTTTGACGAGGTGGACGCCGGAATTGGCGGTCAAGCTGCGATTGCCGTCGCCAGTGAACTCGAGCGATTGGCGGACAAGCATCAGGTTTTGGTCGTGACACACCTGGCGCAAATTGCGGCCCGGGCCGACCATCATTTCAAAGTTTCCAAGCACGAAATTGAGGGTCGGACTCGAGTCACCGTTGAACAACTCAGCGGCGAACCTCGAGTACATGAGTTGGCTCGAATGCTGTCCGGTTCGGATTCCAAAGCGGCAATCGAACACGCCAGGGAATTGCTTGGGGCGCGACGCACGAAAGTCAAAGGTGCAGCCGGAGATTGAGGCCATTTGTTGCCCACGTTCCGAGTCATCTGCTGCGCAGAATGGGTGTAACCTGAAGCCGTGAGCGCAACCCCCAATGTCCTTGAGCGGGCCAAAACGTACCTCGAGTTGGTCAAGTTTGAACACACGATTTTTGCTTTGCCGTTCGCGTATTCGGGCATGTTGTTGGCGGCCAAAGGCTGGCCTGGGTTTGGAACTTTTTTTTGGATCACGGTCGCAATGGCTGGGGCTCGCACGGCGGCGATGGCGCTCAATCGGGTGCTTGATGCCGAGATTGATGCCCGCAATCCACGCACTGCCTCGCGTCACGTACCGCGTGGTGCTGTCAAACCGCTCGAGGGTATTCTCTTGGCGCTGGTTTCGATTGTCGTGCTGGCGTTCGCGGCGGCGCAACTCAATCCGTTGTGTTTGGCATTGCTGCCGTTGGCGCTGGTGTTCTTGGTGCTGTATCCGTACACGAAACGCTTCACTTGGTTGTGTCACGCTTGGCTCGGTGTGACCGATGGCGCGGCGGCGGTTGGCGGTTGGATCGCCGTGACCGGTTCGTTCGCGCCGGAAGCATGGTTGTTGTGGCTGGTCGTGATTTTTTGGATGATCGGTCTGGACGTGATTTACGCCACGCAAGATGTCGAGTTTGACATTGCGAACGGGCTGCACAGCATTCCGCAACAGTTTGGTGTGCCTCGAGCCCTTGAGATGGCGAAGCTTTCGCACGCGATCACCTGGGCGTTCTTGTTGGCGGTTGGGATTGTTGCAGGCAGCGCTTGGCCGTACTTTGTGGGCGTGATGGTCATGGGTGGAATCCTTGCGTATCAGCATTCGATTGTGAAACCGAACGATCTGGCCCGAGTCAACGAAGCATTTTTCAGTGCGAATTCCTGGTTGGCTTTAACGATGATCCTCAGTGTGATCCTCGAGTTGATGGTTCGGTACATTTGAAGTCAGGCGGATTCAGGATTTCGATGGCAACATGTTTGCACGGTTTGAGTTCATGAAGGTCTGTGCTGTGAATTGGATCCGTATTTGGATCTCGAGACGACGTTGTGCAGGTTGTAACTTTGAGAGGTCCACATGTGCGGGCGCGTCATTGGGGACGCTGAGAAAGAAGCTGCGGTGCAGGCGACGGCTGAACCTTCGTAGGATTTTTTGAGTGTCCATGTTTGTTTCCGAGGAATGCGTTGAAGCCGTCTCAAGCTTGAGGCTCGAGTCTGGGATTTGATGGAACTCGCTGCATTGTGTGGGTGTAACTATGACTTTAGACCAAAGGTTAACCAAACTGCGATAACGGAAAACTGACACTCCAGCCTATGGATTTCCGAGACAGATGAAGTCTGGGATGGATTCGAGTCAAGTGATTCGCGTCAAGTGATTCGAGCAAGTACATTGGTCCGGTACACTCGAGCCATGCCGAATCTGAATTTATCGTTGCTCGAGGGTCGTTTTGCGGTGCTGCAACTTGAGCCGAACTCAAGCATTCCCGCGTGGGTACTCGAGGGAGAATTCTTCAGCGTCTCGAAAACCACTGAGGAGTTGAGCATCGTCTGTCTCGAGTCAAATGCTCCGACCAACTCAGACGTGCGGCTCGAGCGTGATTGGGCTTGCCTGAAACTTCAGGGTCCGTTCGAGTTTTCGTTGACCGGAATTTTGCTCTCGGTGCTCGAGCCGTTGGCGCAAGTCAACGTTGGGATTTTTGCGCTTTCGACTTTCAACACCGATTACGTTTTGGTCAAAGCTGAAAATCTCGAAAAGGCTATTGTTGCGCTCGAGGCTGCTGGGCATCGGGTTTCTCGAGGCTGATCGGTTTCAGGCAGAAATCTCAGGCGAGTTGCCAGGTGATACGGTTTCTGCCGTGTTGCTTGGCGCTGTACAGTTGCGTGTCGGCAGCATCGAGCATTCCGTTGGCGTCCAAGCTGGTGTCGGCGTTCATGCCAAAACTCATGGTGATTTCCAAGCCCGCCCGAATGCTGGACCAATCATGCGTTTGAATCTGATTGCGGATGCGTTCGCAGACAACAATCGCATCCTCGAGACTGGTTTCGGGCAGCACGAGCACGAATTCTTCGCCACCGAAGCGGGCGATCACGTCCATGGTGCGGCACTGCTCGAGAAAAATGTGCGCGATGCGTTTTAAGACCAGATCACCGATGGCATGACCAAAGCGGTCGTTGACCAGTTTGAAATGGTCAATGTCGGCGAAGGCCACGCTGATCGGATGCGCGTAACGTCGGGCGCGTTCGATTTCGCGGGGCAGCAGGTGCTCGAGGGTACGGCGGTTGGCCAGGCCGGTCAGTGCGTCCTCGCTGGCGAGACGTTCGAGTTGTTCGGCTTGCAGGCGCAAGGTTTCAAGCAGGCGCGTGTTCTCGAGGTTGGCGATCTGGAGCGTCTGATTGCGTTGACGCTCGTGTTGCGTTTCGCGTTCGGCCTCGTTAATCTCGAATTGAATGCTGAGGTTGCGAATGCGGTGTTTGGTTTCAGAGCTTTGCAAGAGTTGTTCGATTTTCCGTTGCGCTTGCAGGTGCTCGAGGGCCAGGGAGTGCCGTCCCGATTGCTGGTATTTTTCGCAAAGGATGCCGTGAATTTTAGCGCTGTGTTGGGTCGTATTGATTTCCTGGCTGATCTCGAGGGCGCGGTTGAGGTGAGTGATTTCGCGTTCCGGTTCGAGCGCGGCGAGTTCGATCAGGGCGTTGATCTCGGCAATTCGGTTGTTGTTTTCGAGCGCAATCTCGAGTGCTCGCGTGACGCTGTGATGTGCGGCCTCTTGCTGATTCTCGAGGCGTTGAAGTTCTGCCTGAGCGATCAGCAGGTGAGCACGTTGGCTCAGATCGCCATGATCGGTGTTCAGGCGCATGGCTTCATTCAGGGCTGCTTTTGCAAGCTCGAGGTTAGCGTTGCTTTTGTGAATTTCTGCAATTTGGGCCAGCGTTCCTGTTTCACAATGAAAGTCATTGCTGGTTCGGTTCAGGTTGCGTGTTTCAAGCAGGCAGGTCAAGGCGCTCTGGGCATCTCCGAGGTCACGGTAGGCGCGTCCGATCAGCCCGAGCGTCCAGGCGCTCGCCGATGGGTTGAACTGCAATTCTTCAAGCACCCGTTTGGATTCGAGCAGCACTTCGAGCGCCTGCCAGGATTGCCCCAAATCCAGATGCGTTTCGGCGATGTTTGCCAGGCCAATTGCTTCGCTTTCTCGCCGTCCGAGTTCGCGTGAAACCTGGACGTATTCGCGGTACAGGGAAATGGATTCCTCGAGCCTTCCGTTGATGGCGGTGATGTGCCCGAGGATGTTCAGGCTTGAGGCTATTCCGACGCGAATTCCGAGGATCGTAAATTCTTCGATGGCCCGTTGCAGGTACTCTTCGGCGATTTGTAGCGTGCCGAGCGTCTGATGGATGCTGCCCGCCTCGCGCCAATACCAGGCGATCCCCGCTGAGTACTCGAGGTGTTGGCTGCGGGTGTGACCGAGTTCGCACAGTTGAAGTGCCAACTGCGGTTGGCTTGTTTCCAATTCTCGGCTTTCGCTGTACAGCGCGTAGATTTGCTGTATTTCGAGCGTTTGAGCTTGCAGGTCTGTTTGGTACAGGGAGCCAACCCGTTCCAACCAGTCTGGACTTTTGATTGGTGCAAACACCCGCTCGAGGTGTGCCTCGAGTGTGATTTGCATTGTGTCCTGCGCCGACATTTGGGAATTATAATCAAGGCGACCTGACGAAATCTTTACGTGTCTGTGACGGGTTTTGGCCTGTGATTTTGCTTCAAGTGTCCGAAACGGTATAAGTATATTGTATGTAAGACTGGGAAATCGTATACACTAATATCATGACCCCGACTTCCATCCCAAACACCAGCCATTCCACCCTGTCCCTCGAGCAGATCGAACGGGCCGCCACACTCATCGATCCGGTGTTTTGCAACAGCCCACAATTTGAATCCGAACCGCTCTCAAATGCCGTTGGTTGCGATCTCGTTCTGAAAATTGAGACGCTCAATCCGATCCGGTCTTTCAAGGGTCGCGGCGCAGATTATTTTATCTCCACACTCGAGCCGGACGCCAAGCTTGTCTGTGCCAGCGCCGGAAATTTTGGTCAAGCGATGGCCTACGCCTGTCGCAAGCGCGACATGCCGCTGACCGTTTTCGCCAGCGTCAATGCCAATCCCCTCAAGCTCGAGCGCATGAAAGCCTTGGGTGCGAACCTGATTCTCGAGGGTGAAGATTTCGACGGCGCAAAACTTGCTGCCAAACGTCATGCTGCCGAGGTTGGCGCTCGCATGATCGAGGATGGTCTCGAGCCCAGAATCTCTGAAGGTGCGGGCACGATTGGCCTCGAGCTTGCAGGGTACGCACTGCCGCTCGATGTGGTGCTGGTGGCGCTCGGCAATGGGGCGCTCGCCACGGGTGTTGGACGGGCTATTCACGCCCGCAGCCCACAGACTCGAGTGATTGCTGTCAGCGCGAACGGTGCGCCCGCAATGGAACAATCCTGGCGCACCCAGGAACTCGTGATCCTCGATTCGATCCAAACGATTGCCGATGGCATCGGTGTGCGCGTGCCGATCCCTGAAGCGGTCGCCGAAATGCAGCACACCATCGACGAAGTGATCTTGATTGATGATGCCGCCACACTGAACGCGATGAAACTCTTGCATCAACATTTGGGTTTGATCGTCGAACCGTCCGGTGCAATCGGCGTGGCCGCAGCCGCCCTCGAGCGATTCCATGGATTGCGGGTTGCCACCGTGATTTGTGGCGGCAACCTGACCGAAGCGCAAATTCGGGAGTGGATCATTTGATGTTCCTCGAGACTGGAGAAAATTTACCCACACGCCTCGTCCCGCGTGCCAGAATGCAGGTCGCATCACGCCCGAGCCAGACCTCAAAATCCATCCCAGCCTCGAGATTTACACCCAACTCTCCCATGACCTCGAGCCCACCCGTTTACACCATTGACCTGCACCTGCAAGGCACGCCAAATGCCGTTGCCGCCCATGTGATTGCCGGTTTTGATGGGCACATCGTCATTGACTGCGGCCCGGAAAGCACGATTCCCGCATTGCTCGAGGGCATTCGCGCCGTCGGTCTCGAGCCCGAAGAGATTCGTCATATTGTGCTGACCCACATTCATTTGGACCATGCGGGAGCCGCAGGAAAACTCGCCCGGATGTTCGGGGCGCAAGTCTACGTTCACGCTCGAGGTGCAGCGCATTTGTTGGACCCGAGCAAATTGCTCGCCAGTGCCAGCAAGATTTTTGGCGCACGAATGCGCATCCTTTGGGGCGGCATTGAATCCGTGCCGGAATCGCAACTGACCGTGCTTGAGGGTGCTCGCGTGCCTTGGACGCAAGGTTCGTCCTTGCTCGAGGCTGGCATTTCGGATTGGCGTGATGATCAGAACACGCTCGAGTTGTCCGGGCATCATCTGCGGGCGTATTACACGCCAGGCCACGCCACACATCACCTGATCTACGCCTGGCAGACGGCGGATGGTCTGGCGGTTTTTGCCGGTGATCTTGCCGGGGTGCGATTGCCCGGATCGAACATTCCGATTCCACCGACGCCACCGCCAGAGGTGGACTTGTGGGCCTGGAGCGAAAGCCTCGAGTTGTTAACTTCGCTCGAACCGAGCCGACTGTACTTGACGCATTTTGGTCCAATCGATGATGTCCGCGAGCACCTGACGCGCCTGAAATCCAACCTGATCAAAGTCGGTGCGCTCTCGCTCGAGGCGGTGCAATCTGGGCAATCGAACCGTTGGTTGTCCGTCAAATTGCGGGCCGCGTTGGGCGTTACACCGGTGAAGGCTGGAAGTTGGAGCGTCGGCAGCATGGGCGAAGCCGATGCGCAGGGCCTCGAGCGCTATTGGTTCAAACACCATCCAGAGTTGATCCCGGCAACAGTGTTGATTCAGGCACGCTCGAGGAAGCAAACATGAAACGTGGTGCGAAAATCAAACGAACCTCGATTGCAGTCGTTTCGGGCAAGCTCGAGCCGTCAGAACCAACCAACCGACCACCGTTGCGCGATGATGCCCGCGTTCAACTCTTGCAACGCATCGTCAGTGGTGAACTCGAGCCGGGCAGCCGCATCAATGAATCACAACTTTCGCTCGAGTTGGGCCTGAGCCGCACGCCGTTGCGCGAAGCCCTGATGACCTTAGAGCGCGAAGGTTTTGTGCGCAGCGAAGTCAATCGAGGCTTTATCGTCGCCGAACCTTCCAGCCATGAGGCCCGCGAAATCTACCCGATTTTGTGGACGCTCGAGGGACTGGCGTTGCGCGAAACTGGATTGCTGGCGGGCACGATCTTGCCTGAACTCGAACGGATCAACCAGGAATTTGCGGCAACGAACCTCGAGCCTGCACGTGCCATCGAACTCGATACGGCCTTCCACGACACGCTGATCTCGCGCTGCCCGAACCGAAGGTTGCTCGAATTGGTGCGATCACACCGGCAATT
>JAYURE010000685.1:0-3439 GCA_043756345.1 Deinococcales bacterium
CAGGGCAGGTCAGACTTTACGCCCTCGAGCAAATTCAGTTTTTAGACGCAAGACCCGACCAGAACACCTGGCTTGGCTATTTCAATTGTCCTATTCAGAACCCGTTTACCTGCGACCTCGAGACGCTTTTCAAACGCCCGTGAAATCTTGCACCCATTTCTCGAGATACGGAGGCCAGCATGTACCCGATTGACTCCCAGATCAACCAAGACCGCATCAACACCCTGCGTCACGAAGCCGAAGTCGCCCACGAACTCAAACACCTCAGTTGGCAGCACAGGCTCGCCATGAGCCTGCTCGAGATTGCGCAACGCCTCGAACCAGAATTGAAAAGCGCAGACCCTCGCAGCGCAGGCCCTCGCAGCGCAGACCCTCGCAGCACGAACAACAAAATTGTGAAATCCTGAAGTTCAAACCAACAAGTCCAAAAGGAGCCCCATGAGTGACCCATTCCGTGACCGCATCGAAAACCTTCTGCGCGAAGGCAAAATCTCACCCGAAGAGGCGAACAAACTCTTCCGGGCGCTCGAGGCTCAGGGTGAAACGGTAGAAAAAAGCACGCCGACGGTTGGGCAAGGCTCGAGTGGGCCAGCGATTCCGACACCGGTCAAGCCAGTTGCGCCGACTCCACCGACTCCCCCGACTCCACCTGCGCCACCCGTTACGCCGATCAAGCCACCACCAATCCCAGACCATTCGGCCACCCGCAACCTCGAGACGCACGACGTTAACAAATTCACCTTTGAGGGTCCACTCAAAAACGTGATCATCAATATCAACTCGGGTGACATTGATGTGGTCGGCATTCCGGGCGATCATCTCGAGGTTGAAAGCAGCAGCCTGCTTTCTATCATCCGTGAAGACGACAAAGAAACCATCCTGATCGGTGCCAGCGGCAAACTTCAGAACCCAACCGAACTCGGATTTTTGGACACTGTCTTCAAAGCCATCGGACGTGTCATGCCGGTCAACGTCAAAATCAAAGTTCCCGCGAACCTGCCACGGCTCGAGATCAAAGCGCTCGCCGGTGATGTGGACGTGCAGGGCGTGGCGGGCCTGGTCAAACTGAATGTTTCCGCTGGCGACCTGAAACTGCGCGATGTGGGCCAATTCGAGATCGATGCGAAAGCGGGGGACATCAAGGTGAGCACCAAACTCGAAACGGGCGAATCCAAAATCACGGCCCTCGCTGGAGACATTGAAGTGCGCCTCGAACCCGGCTCGAGTGTCAGCCTGAAAGCCCGTGTGCAAGCTGGAGATGTTGGCGCGAAAGGTTTTATCCTTTCGCAAACCGACAAACGCATCACTGGCGGATCGCTCGAGGGACGCCTCGGAGCGGGCCGTGCCAAGCTAGATGTTTCACTGATGGCGGGCGATTTGGACGTGATCGCCATCGACGGGGAAAAACAGTAACGGGTTAAAAGGGCAGGGCGAACATGGAGTTCGCCCCTACAAATTTGTCGTAGGGGCGAGCGACCCTGCCCGTAAGGTGTGTGAATTGGGTCAAGACAACTCTATGTTCGCCCAAAGAAGCGAGCTTGAAAGGAACATCCCATGACCGAAATAGAACGCTTTCTCGAGCTGGTCAGCGCCAACAAACTCTCGCGTGACGAGGCCAAAAAATTGCTCGCCGCCCTCAGCCCGCACGTGGCAAAACTTCCGGACAGCGTGCTCGAGCATTTGTTCACGCAACTGGCCGAACATCAACTCTCAAGCAAAGCCGTGGCCCAACTTCTCGAGCCGAGCATGCCTTACGCTCCGCCAGCACCTCCGGCCCCACCGATGCCCGCGATGATGAATCGCAAACCTGCAAGGTTGTTGCACATCGATATCGAATCCTGCGATGGTGCGACCGTCAAACTGAATTTACCGCTCGGACTGGCGAATTTCGCATTGAAAATGATTCCCAAAGACGCGCAAAAAACCATGAGCGAACAGGGTATCGATCTTGGAATTCTTTCCGAAATGCTCAAAGGTGAACTGCCAGAAGGCAACATTGTCGAAGTCGAATCCGTCCACGGTGACGAGGTTCGCATCTGGATCGAGTGAGATCATGACGAAAATCTTTGACCGTTGGGAACTCGAGCTTGATGACGTTCTGGCCGAAGTTGAACGTTGGGGAGACCGAATTGCGAATCTGGATTTCCTCGAGCGCAAACCGAACACGCGAACGAAATTCCACTTGCGATTGCGCACGCCCATCCCGGCTCACCACCGATTGGCGACAGTATTCATCAGCAAACTCGAGACGCTCGGCGTTGATGTTGACGCGATTCACGCTGCACTCTGCCACCATCTTCCAACCGGAATGCTGCTCGAGATTCGCAATCGCAAAACCAAACTGTGCATCGAGATTGAAGGGACACCATGATCTTTGACCTGCCCACCACATTTCCTGGCGTGCAAGAAACGCCACTCGTGACCCGACTCGAGTTTCCGCATTCCGGCGTGAGTGTCGAAGGTCATTTTCGCCTGAACGAATTCGCGTTGCTGCCACCGACCGAACTCGAATTTTTGCGCCTGTACATCAAAGTTCGCGGCAACCTCAAAGATGTCGAACGGGTCATGGGTTTGAGTTACCCAACGATTCGTTCAAGGTTCGAGGATGTCCTGCAAGCCCTGGGGTACGAGGCCGAACAAAACGATGTCGATGCTCGAGACGATGTGATCGCAGCCCTCGAGCGTGGCGATATCAGCGCGGATGTGGCCTTGGACCGGCTGAAACGGATTTAAAGTCCAAGTGTTTCTTGGTTAAAACTGAAGGCTCGAGAACAACACTTTTGCGATTTTAGGTTTGAACCTCATGTCACCCGTGCGGTCCGGTCATGTGCTGCATTTCAAACCGAGTCGCTATCCAATGGAGGTCCGCATGACGGCCCAACAGTCATCATCTGTTCTGCGCAACCGCGAATTTCGATTGCTGCTGATCGCGCAAATCGTCTCGAGTTTCGGTGATTCACTGACCGGTCTGACCCTGCTGATCCTGGTCAATCAACTGACTGGTTCGACCACCGCGATTGCCACCCTGACGATTCTGCTGGCGATTCCGACTGTGACCCTCGGACTGATCGCCGGTGTGTACGTGGATCGGTTTGATCGCAAACGCATCATGCTTTTTTCGGATGCGGCTCGGGCCGTGCTGGTGATTGGCCTGATTTTCGTCTCGAGCAAAGACAGCCTGTGGTTGATTTACGTCCTCAGTTTTTTGCAAGCCACGGTCGGCACGTTTTTCAATCCGGCCCGCACCGCCTTGACGCAAGCATTGATTCCGCCAGAACAACTGCTCGAGGCCGGATCGATCTCGCAAACATCGATGGTGCTCTCGAGTTTGGCGGGTAGTGCTTTCGCGGGCGTGCTGTACGGCCTGACGCAATCGTTCTGGTTGGCCTTCGTGATTGATACGGCAACATTTCTGATTTCGTTCGCGTTGGTTTTGGCG
>JAYURE010000686.1:0-3438 GCA_043756345.1 Deinococcales bacterium
ATTGAAAATTTTTATTTCGTGTCCTATTTTTGAATAGGTGGTTCCCGGATCTACATTATCCTTTGTTGGGAAAAAGTGGTTTTGTGTTGAAAACAAGTAGCAATTTGACAGATCAAATGCACACTTTTCTTCAAAAATAAAAGATTTAAAGCTAAAGTCTCCACTAATTTTTATACCCTTTATTGTAACAGAGCTTATTAATTTACTTTGTGATTTTTGAAAATGGTATTTTATATTCTTTTCTTTATTTAAAATCAATTTTTGATAAACAACTTCGCAAAGTTTCATATTTTTACAGCGAAAGTATTTATTTTCAGCTAAAATTATATTTTCTTTTTCTATAAAAGAAAAAACACTAAGATTCAGGTTGCTTTTATTCTTATGTGTGTTTAAAAGATTGGCATTAATTCTAAACTTGGCTACAAATTTTTCATTTCTAGATAACATCGACTTATTTACAATTTGAGTTAAAAACAGGACAACTAAAGTTATTAAAGAAAGTATAAAAAATACTTTTTTCTTGTTCATTTTTTCCTTTTAGGCTCAAATCCTTGTACGCATGAATACTCTGTTCAGTTCCCAAACCACGTCATCACACCCAACCTCGAGCCATTCAATTCTACCGGTATTCTCAAAGCTCGAGTACAGTTTATGGCTCGAGAAATCTGGGTTCCATTGGCTGTTCTGGCGAGGGCAGGCACAAGACCATTGATTCCGACTTAATTGTTTTCGTCGTCCCAGAAGCAAATCTCAAGCTTCCAGTTTTTGTACCTCCCCTGCGAAGTAGGGGGTGACTTTTTTGCGTCTCTCACGTAGTTTTTGAATAGGTCGGAATAGATGTCCCTTGTGGTCGCCCTCCGAAGCGAGGATCAATTCACGCCCATTTACAAACCCGTCCTGACTTTGCGGTTGCCCTGAATGCTGGTGCCAACTCGAGATCAAAAATTCGCGCCGCTCGACGATGGATTCTCAAGCGGCGCGTTTGCAATCTTGCTTGGTGCAAGAGCGAGGCAAGCCTCGCCCCTACGGTCGGTTCTCAATCACCGGCAATTGGTGCTGGTGCAATTGGCGCAATCGGTGCGCGGCGGTCTGGGCGAAGGTCGCCATCGGCCACCTTTTCGCGCAGGCGTTCGTCCATAACCTGCGTTTCGCGCACGCCGTCCAAGCCCGTTCCGGCTGGGATCAACTTGCCGAGAATCACGTTTTCTTTCAGGCCGATCAGTTCGTCCACCTTGCCGGAGATGCTAGCTTCGGTGAGCACGTGCGTCGTGTGTTGGAAGCTCGCGGCGGAGAGCCAACTCTTGGTCGAAAGCGCACTCTTGGTGATGCCCAACAGCACCGGCTTCCATGACGATGGCGTTTTGCCGTCGTCCTCGAGACGTTGGTTTTCTTTTTCGACATCGTAACGTTCGAGCACTTGGCCTTCGAGGAAGCGGCTGTCGCCCCCTTCGCTAATTTCGACGAATTTGAACATTTGGCGCACGATGACTTCGATGTGCTTGTCGTGAACGCGCACGCCTTGGCTGCGGTAAACCTCTTGGATGCCATCGACCAGGTACTTGGTGGCGGCATCCGGGCCTCGAGATTCGAGCAGGTCGTGCGGGTTGATCGCGCCGCGTGTCAGGCGGTCGCCCGCTTGCACGGTTTCGCCTTCACGGACCACCAAGCGGAAGCTCTTGTCGATCTTGTACTTCTTGGCGAATTCGCCCGCTCCGACGGTGACGACGTATTTCTCTTCGTCCTCTTCGATGGCGACCATGCCGTCCACGTCGGAGAGTACGGCTTTGATCTTTGGCTTGCGGGCCTCGAAGAGTTCGACCACACGCGGCAAACCGAGGGTGATGTCTTGGGCTCCGGCCACACCACCGGTGTGGAATGTGCGCATGGTGAGTTGCGTGCCTGGTTCGCCGATGGATTGCGCGGCGACCACGCCGACGGTCTCACCGAGGGAAACAATCGCGGCCCTCGAGAGGTCGTAACCGTAGCACTTCTGGCAAACGCCTGCTGGGGTACGGCAGGTCAGCGGTGAGCGCACGGCGACCTCGTCGATCATGTCGCGGTGCTTGATGATGTCTTTCATTTCGTCGATGCCGAGCACGGTGCCGGTCTCGAGTTTGAAGCCTTTGACATCGATGTCCACGGACAGCACGCGACCGTAGAGGCTCGATTCGAGATCGCCAACTTTGCGGGTGCGTCCGTCTTCGTCGCGGAAGGCGAAGGTCATGTAATCGCTGGTGCCGCAGTCGGCGGCGCGAACGACGATTTCGTGCGCAACGTCGTGCAGTTTGCGGGTCAGGTAACCGGAGTCCGCCGTGCGCAATGCGGTGTCGGCTCCACCTTTACGCGCACCGTGCGTGCTGATGAAGTATTCCAAAACCGTCAGGCCCTCACGGAAGTTGGCGCGGATCGGCACTTCGATGATGTCGCCGTTCGGCTTCTGCATCAGGCCGCGCATTCCGGCAAGTTGCGTGATTTGCTGTTTGTTGCCACGGGCTCCCGATTGCGAGAGCACGTACAGCGGGTTGCTCGGGTAGTTTTCGGCGAGGTTGTTGAACATCGCGTCGGTGACTTTTTCTTTGGTGCCGTTCCAGAGTTGCGTGATTTGCCGGTAACGTTCCTCGTCGGTGGTCAGGCCAAACTCGAAGGCTTCATTCAATTCGGCGAGTTGCACGTCGGCCTGCGCCAGCAGTTCGGCCTTGGCGGGCGGAATGATGATGTCGTCGATGCCGATGGTCACACCGGTCGTGGTCGAAAGCACGAAGCCGTAGGACTTCAGGGCATCCAGCAAATTCGCAGTTTTCTCAATCCCGAGGTAGCGGTACGAATCCATGACCAGGTCGCGCAGCGTGTTGTTCTCGTAGGCGGTCTCGAGGTTGACAAAATCGCGGTCGAGTTTGGTGCCGTCGGCGGTCAGGGTCTCGAGGACCATGCGGTAGAACAGGGCGCGTCCGGTCGTGGTGCTGACCAGTTCGCGGGTGCCGTTGGTGCGATCAATCTGCACGGTGACGCTGTCTTGCATATCGATGTCGCCGCGACGCACGGCAATTTCGGCCTCGTTCGGGCTGGAGAAGACGTACTTGATCGATCCGGCGGTGGTGTCTTTGCCATCGACGACGATTTTGGCGTTCTGATCAATCTTGTGTTTGGAGAGGGCCTCGAGCGCATCGTTCGGGGTTTTGAACTTCGTGCCCGCACCCTTCTTGCCGGTGCGTGCTTGGGTCAGCGTGTAAATCCCGAGGATCATGTCTCGAGATGGACGCACGTTCGGTTCGCCGTTGGCTGGCGAAAGGAGGTTGTGCGCCGAGAGCATTTGAATACGCGCCTCGGTCTGGGCATACGCCGAGAGCGGGACGTGAATTGCCATCTGATCGCCGTCGAAATCGGCGTTGAAGGCCGTGCAGACCAGCGGGTGCAGTTGGATGGCCTGACCTTCGACCA
>JAYURE010000687.1:0-3432 GCA_043756345.1 Deinococcales bacterium
CTGCGCGACCCAACCGCCGATCTCTTGCCCAAGCGTGATCGGCGTGGCATCTTGCAAGTGCGTCCGCCCGACTTTGACGATGCCATCGAACTCTTGAGCCTTGTGCGCCAAAGTGTCGCGCAAAACCTTGACTTTCGGGTACAACTGCCGGTTTAACTCGAGCACCACCGCAATGTGCATGGCCGTCGGGAAGGTATCGTTCGAGGACTGCCCACGGTTGACATGATCGTTCGGATGGACCGGTTTTTTTGAACCCATTGTGCCGCCCGCCAGTTCTATCGCCCGGTTGCTGATGACCTCGTTCGCATTCATGTTCGATTGCGTGCCGGAACCGGTTTGAAAGACCACCAACGGAAAATGCGAGTCCAACTCGCCCGAAATCACGTCATCTGCCGCCCTCGAGATCAGGGCTGCGACATCGGCTGGCAATTCGCCCAGTTCAGCGTTGGCGAGCGCGGCGGCCTTCTTCAAAATGCCCAGGCTTTCGATGATGGCGCGACCCCAAATGAAGCGATCACGGCCAATTGGGAAATTTTGAATGCTGCGTTGCGTCTGAGCGCCCCAGTAACGGCTCGAGTCCACCTGGATTTCACCCATCGAATCGGATTCGGTTCTTTCAGGTAATGCTGGCATTTTTGCCTCCAAACGCCGAATTTTAAGGCACGAGCAGGTTTCAAACAAGCTCGTCAAACAAGCTCGAGATGGTGCTGATTCGTCCAAGGGTCCGCGAGAATGTCGGACTTGCTCGAGGACCACCTCATCCGTGATCTACACGTGACTCATGCAAAGCGAGTAACTTGCTGTCATCTGTGGAACGCACTCCTCAACCCTCACGTAAACCTTGGCCTAAACAGTGGCTCGAGACGCTGCAACTCACGGCTTTGACGGCAGTGATTTTTGCGTCCTTGTCGTGGGGTGCGGATTGTCGTTGCTTGGGTCGGGTTTCGGAATCGCTTTCGGACGTGCAGGACAAAACGCTGGATTTCCTGACCAAACTCGAGGCGACACGGTATGGGCCGAAAATGGATGCGAACGCCGTGCCGGTGCGTCTCGTGGCGATTGATGACGCGATGGTCGAAAAGTACAGTCCGGGTTCTTACGTCTTCAACCGTGGCGCATTGACGCAATTGCTCGAGGGCATCGAGTCGAGCAGTCCAAAGGCAATCTACATCGATTTTGATTTGACCCGGGCCAGCAACGAACCCGTGAAGGGTAAGGCCAGCCTCTCGAGTGGCGACAAGCAGTTTCTGGAATTCTTGCGTCAACCCAGGGATCACCCCATTTTCTTGAATCGCATCGGTGGGCTCGAGGGGACGATGTTGTTTGGTTTGAAAGCCCGAGATTTGAAATTGCGCAACGTGTGTTTCGTTTCACCGTTGAACATTCGGGATCAGGACAACATCGTGCGCCGTATTCCGCGACGGGTGGCGGCCAGCGAACTCTTGCCCGCCAGTGAAGCGATGTTTCGCACTGCTCAAGCCAGTGTTGGGCCAGCCAAAAATGGGCAGACTGATGATGCCTGTTCGAGCGCCAGCAGCACCGTGACCACAAAGAGCCCTTACGCCTTCCAGGATGCCTACGGTGGGCTCGGCAATCGGATGGTCTTCCGCGAACCAGAACTCTGGGGTGGGTTCAACATCATCAGTGCCCGCAGTGTGCTCGAGACGACCCAGATCGGTACGCTTGACGATGCGATTGTGATGGTGGGACGTACCGACCGTGAAAGCGGCGACGATCACCTAACACCGATGGGTTGGATTCCTGGTGTGTTCATTCACGTCAATGAATTGATGACACTGATGACGTTCGGGCGCAAAGTCGCACCACTCTCGCCGTTCCTGGGTGCGGGCCTGGCATTTGCCTTTACGACCTTCTCGTTGGTTTTCACGTCATGGTTGATGCGCATTCTCTCGAAGCAAATCGAGCTACGCCTGAAACCCGACGAGGATGGCAACCCACCAGAGGTCAAACTCGAGAACATCCTCGAGCGTCCCGTAATTTGGTTGAGTTTGTTCGTTGTGGCCGCAATTTGCTTGCATCAATTCGGAATTTTTGTCGATTTTGCCTTTCCGATCCTCGCGCTCGAGTTGGCACGGTTCCTGCATGAACGCAAACTGCGTGACATTGCCACGAAAGCGTTCAACTGGAGTTTGCGCCGCTGAATGCTCGAGCATGAGTCTCGGGAACCGTTTGCAACCCCCGAACGTAATGCACCCCAATCGAAATTCCACTTCTTTTCCGCCCCGAGTCAGACCTCAGTGAATCACCAGGAGGACCAGATGAACACCACCCGAAACCGGACCCTGCTCGCCCTTGCTGCACTCTCGAGCCTCACAGGATTTTTGCCAATGATTGCCCTGGCAGACGAAACCGCCGAGTTGCGACCGACCGGCAAAACCGTGATCACCTACCGAGCCAAACGCATCGAACTGAAAAAACCGGCCACGGTTGCGCTGCAACCCGGCGATCAACTTTGCGTCATGACCGGCAAGCTCGAGGTGCGCCGCAGCAACACGAAACTCGCGCTCGAGGCTGGGAAGTGCTTGCAGGTTGCGCCACCCCGCACCGATGGTGAAAGCGTGCTCGGATTCGTGAAAAGCCTGGTCAACAATCCAAAAAGTTATGACACGCAGGCCGCTCAATCTCGAGATATTAATGCAGTAACGCCCGCTCCAGCCCTGAATGTGCCACGAAATTATGCACTGCCTAGACTCAGCCTGCCGATCTCAGGACGACCAAATCCGAAAGTCTTGAAACTCTTGGATGCGACCGGAAAGACCTTGCTGACCCTGGAGAACAAAGATGATGAGTCTGTGTTTGAGATTCCCAGCGCCATGCTGCAAAAAGCCCGCAAGCTCGAGGTGCGAGGCGCAGACAAGAAGATTTTGTACTCGGCCAGCGTCTTCCAGGTGGAGTTCGCCAACCTGCCCAGCAATCCGCTCGAGGCGGCCAAACGATTGCTCGAGACGCGCAGTGTTGAGTACGCGCCAGCCGCGTACAGTTTGCTGCTCAAGGCCGGATCGAACGCCGAGGCCAGCGAACTTGAGGCACACATCCGATCCGCGTTTGTGGGCAGCGACAGTGAGGTGGTCTTGAGCAAATAAGGCAGGAGAAAAACAGAGGAAAGTCAAAGGAAAGTCAAAGGAAAGTCAAAGAAGAGGAAAGAGGAAAGCACAATCTCGAGCGCTGGCTTTCCTCTTTCCTCTTTCCTTAAACCAGCAAGGCTTGAAATTCTGCCTCGAGCGCAATCGCACTTGCCACCGTGCGCGAGACAATCATGATCGTGTCCTGCCCCGCGACCGTGCCCACAATGTCATCTCGAGACAGCCGATCAATCACCCAGGCGACACCGGTTGCGTGCCCCTCGCTGGTTTTCAGAACCACAATGTTCTCGCCCCGATCCGCATCGTGCACGAATTCACGCACGCGGCG
>JAYURE010000688.1:0-3423 GCA_043756345.1 Deinococcales bacterium
GAAACACCGATGCGTTCATCGAAGGTTTTTGAGACGTTCAGTGCTTCCTGACCGGTCATCGAATCGACGACCAGGAAAGTCTCGGTTGGATTGAGTGCGGTTTTCAAATCGGCAAGCGCATCCATCAACGCCTCATCGACCTGCAAACGACCGGCGGTGTCCACGATGATCAAATCGTGATAATTCGTCTTCAGGTACTCCGCGAGCCGGTCCTTGGTGGCGCTCGCATGCTCAAAATCGCCAACCTCGAGCACCGACACGCCGACCTGCTGACCCAAGACTTTGAGTTGTTCTCGAGCGGCTGGACGTTGCGTGTCCGCCGCGACCAACAAGACGCGACGGCCTTTGGATTTGTACAAGCTGGCGAGCTTACCGGTGGTCGTGGTCTTGCCCGCACCCTGCAAACCGACCATGAACCAAACGTTGCCTTCAGTCTGCAAGGTCGGTTGCGTTGCCACCACACCCAAAGTCTCAACCAATTCGTCATAAACAAGCTTGACGATCTGCTGGCCGGGGGTGAGCGAACTGAGCACATCCGCGCCAATCGCTTTCTCCTGGACTTTGGCAATGAAATCCTTGGCGACGTTAAAGTTAACGTCCGCCTCGAGCAGGGCCACCCGAATTTCACGCATGGAGGTTTTGACATCGTTTTCGGTGATCTTGCCTTTGGAGCGCAGACCATCGAGGATGCCTTGGAGTTTGTTGCCAAGATTCTCGAACATGAATTGATTCTACGCGGAAGGCGGGACTGTGGAAGGAAAAGTCACACAGTCGGGTGGAATTTGGTCCTCGCTTCGATAGGGCGAACATAGAGTTCGCCCCTACGCAACAGTGTTTTTCGTAGGGGCGATCCCTGTGATCGCCCTCGCCAGAACCGCCAACAGAACCCAAACCAAACCTCGAACCTTATTCGTATCTCGAGCGCAGGAACAAATGATTTTCGGCACGACGCAGGCTGATCAACCTCGAGCGTGGCGCATTTTCTGGTGTGAAGGCGACACCTTGAACCAGGCTTGGTCGCGTGGATTCTGGGGTTTGTCCAATCACAATCGGGCTGAGGCAGAGGAATTCGTCGTCGATCAATCCGGCGGCGAGCAGTGATCCGTAAACTCGAGGTCCACCTTCGCAGAGCAGGTATTGAATGCCGTATCGGGTTTTCAGTTCGCGCATCATGGCGTGAAGATCGACTGAATCTTCGCCAAACTCGAGCACGTCCAGTTGGCCTTGGTGCGGGATGGCTCGAGCGTTTGCGCCTCCGGCTTGGCTGGTGCAGATGACGATGTGCAGGTCTGGTCGGGCGAACACGGCGGCGTTCGGGTTGCAATTGCCGTCAGACGACAAGAAAATCTGGATCGGTTCGGGCCTCAAACCGAGTTCGGATCGCCACGCCTCGAATGCGGGTGCGTCAGATGGGCAGATGTATCTCGAGTTCCAAACGTGGTCCGGTTCGATCTGCAAGGTCATGTCACCGACGATCACGGCATCGGCTCGGGCACGCAGGAATCCCATCAGCCAAGTGTCGTGTTTTTGAAAGCCGCTGACATCTCCCCCACCGGCATGTCCGGGAATCGAGAAGCTGACGCGCCCATCTCGAGAGGTCACGAAGTTGATGAAAGTGTACGGGCGGTCGCCCGTGTCTGGTGCGTGCCAATCGCCGCCGTAAACGTTTCGCCAGTGTTCGGGAATGCTGGGTGTGGCTCGAGTTTCCAGGTCGAAGCAGACTTCAAAAGGACTTTCGGGTCCAACTGGTCGAGAAACGTCGGGTTGGGTAGACATGAACCAATCTACCGGCATTTGCGGTTTGAGATTTCGGCTCGAGGCTACGAAACGGACCGAAACTCCCGCTTGAACTCGGGCTAAACTCGAGGCATGTTGGTTTTGGGCATTGACACGAGTTGCGACGACACCGGCATCGGCGTGGTCCGGGATGGCGTGGTGCGTTCAAACGTGATCGCCTCGCAAACCTTGCACGCGGCGTATGGCGGGGTGATGCCGGAACTCGCCTCTCGAGAGCATTTGCGCGAGATTGATCCAGTCATGATGCGGGCCTTGCAGGAGGCCGGGGTCAGGCTCGAGGAGATCGACGCGATTGCGGTCACTCGAGGTCCGGGCTTGGCGGGATCGTTGCTGGTTGGGCTGATGTTCGGCAAGGGTTTGGCGTTCGCACTGCACAAACCTTTGTACGCGATGCACCATCTCGAGGGTCACATTCAGGCGGCCTCGGCGAGCGATCCGAGCCTCGAGCCTCCATTCTTGGCGTTGGTGGTTTCGGGCGGGCACACGCATTTGTTCGATTCGGCAAAAGTGGGCGAGTACACGCTGGTCGGTGCGACCAAGGACGACGCGGCGGGCGAGGCGTTTGACAAGGTGGCACGGCTGCTCGAGTTGGGTTTTCCGGGCGGTCCTGCAATTTCAAAAGCGGCGCTCGAGGGTGACGCGAACGGCTATCCATTCACGGTTCCGTTGCGTGGTCAACCGGGTTTCGATTTCAGTTATTCGGGACTCAAAAACGCGGCACGGTTAGCGGTTGAAGCTCGAAATCAGGGCAAGCTCGAGGTCAGCACGGCGACGTTGGCGGCAAGTTTTGAACGGGTGGTGATTGAGAGTCTGGTTGGCACGACTACGCGGGCGGCTCGGGCTTTGAACCGGCAGACGATTGTGATTTCTGGTGGTGTGGCGGCGAATCGGGCTTTGCGGGCTGCGTTTCTCGAGAAAGCCGAAAAAGAATCTTGGCGAATTCTCTTTCCACCAGCCGGGTTGAACACCGATAACGGCGCGATGATTGCCCTCGCCGGGTACGTGCGTGCCGCTCGAGGTGATGCGCCAGATGCTTTCTCGCTGGGTGTGGAACCGTACTGGCCTTTGGCGGGCGCATGAACGGCTGGCTCGAGGCCCTGAGCGGTTGTGTGCAACGTGGTGAGGCGTGCGTGATCGTCACTGTAGCCAAAGTTCGCGGTCATGCGCCTCGAGCAGCGGGCGCGAAAATGATCGTCTCGAGTCGAGAAATCCGTGGCAGTGTCGGCGGTGGCAATCTGGAGGAAGTCGCCATTCGCAAGGCCCGAACCATGCTCGAGGCGCGAACGCAAACTGCCGAAACGCTCGAGCTAACACTGACCGAACGCGCCCCGGCAGAATTTGGCGTGCAATGCTGCGGTGGCGAGGTCACACTTTTGCTCGAGCCGGTCCAACCAGAAATGACGCAAATCGCACTGTTCGGCATGGGACACGTCGGGATTGCGTTGGCCCGAATCTTGTCACGTCTACCGTTTGAATTGCTGCTCTGCGATTCCCGCCCGGAAATGCTCGAGCCATCACGACTGGCGGAACTCTCGAGCACCGCGAACATTCGCACCTTCAGCTTCGACCATCCATCGCCCGAATTTGTCTTTGCCGAACTGCGTGCCGGAGCTTTGGTTTTCATTC
>JAYURE010000689.1:0-3412 GCA_043756345.1 Deinococcales bacterium
CTACAGCAGCACCTGACGGGCTTGCGGCGCTCACGGGCGGGATCGCTTCTTCAAGACCAACAAGTGATTTCAACCGGTGCGTTAATCATCGGTGTCCACAGTAACGGAACAGTACTGCACAGCATGATTCTAGGGTTCTCGAGCAGCATTTGTTGTCCGAGACGATGAAATCCTGAGGCCGTGATACTTACCTTTCCATTTCTTACATGGATACGTAACTGGCATCACCATATTCAGGAAGTGACGCGAGCAAGTCCTTGATCGCGATCAATTCTGGTCCGTTACGGCCTTCGAGCAGGTGGATGCCGTTGACCGTGATGGGTTTGAGGCTGAGCATGAAATTCAAGAGGTGATGGTAGACCTTGTTGCGATCCTCGAGGCTTATTTCCTCTTCGCTGATCAGGCTGCTTCTGAGCCCTTCGGTGATCAGTTCCAAGACCGTCTTGCACAGGTGCGGTGGTTCACTGCCCGGATCGGTCAGGGTGGCCACGTGAATGATGCCTCTGTTTTCACCAGGTTTTGCGGCGGCAGCGGCAATGGCGACGATGGCGGCCAATTCCTGAACGGCGCGAATGACCAACCTTCTGGCCGACTCCATTCCGGTTTCGAATTGTTCGTAATCTGCTGTGGTTAAACTGACCATGATTGCCTCCTTGTGACCTTGTTGGTCGTGACCTGTTTAGGTTCAAGGGGATCATTCATTCCTCGAGGGGAAGAATCGGAGAAGAGGTGATCAGGGTCATGCCTTCTTGGTAAAAAGCGGTTTGGTCCAGACCGAAATGTGCTCGGACCCGTTGGGCGCGTCCGAGCACCTGTTCGGCCTCTTCGGGTTGTCCTAAGGCCAGGCGAATGCGAATGATTTTGAACCAGGCTTGGTCGGCCAGCGGCTCGAGTTCTGTGGCTTTGTGCAGGGCATCCAGGGCTGCTTGCGGGTCGTTGATTTCGAGGGCTTTGGCGCGAAGCATGGCGGCTTCGAGCAGGTCTTCAGCGATTTCGTGACGCAGCAGTGAGACCCATTCGGCATCGGTTTCGGGCAGGAATGTGCCGCGTGAAGTTTCTAGAAGCTGCCAGATGCCCTCAAGGTCTTTTTCGTTGATGGCTTGGCGCAGGCGTTTGAAGTCCATCTCGAGGTCAAAGTTCGGCGAGAGTTGGTACAGGCCGTCGCTGATCGGAATGGGTGGGAAGTCAAGTTGGCCCTGTCCGGCCAGGGCCGCCCGCAATTGTTTGAGGGCGACTTTGAAGTATTCGATGTGGCGTTGTTCGTTGGACCCATCCCAGAGGGCGCTGATGAGTTGATCACGGCTGCTGAGGCCATGCACGGCCAGGTAGATCAGCAGTTCGCCGCAACGGGTCAGGGGCAGGTGAATCGGTTTTTGCTTGATCCTGACTTGCAAAGCCCCGAGCGTTTGGATGCTCAGGAGGGTTTGTTCGCGTTTGGTTTCCAGTCCGTTTTCGGGTGTGGGAAACGGCCAGCCGCGTTTGCTGCACTCTTCTTGCAGGGGACGCAATCGCTGTCGATCAGGTCTGAGCGGATTGATGGTCGCTTGTGCAACCTTGTGGTTCAAGGATTCGACTTGGCTGCGTTGCAGGGTGCGTTGCTGACGGTGAATCTCGAGTTGGTAGGCTTGGGCGCGAATGGCTTGGTGCGGATCGAGCGTGGCTTCGATCACTGCTTGGAATTGCTGTTGGGCCTCTAACAACCGTCCGGCATCGAGGGCGAACAGGGCCAGGCACATGCGATGGGCGCATTGGGTGTCGCCCGCTGCGTATTCCGGGGCGATGTGTGCCCATTCGAGCGCCTCGAGTGCGGCGCGTTGCTGGCCTTGCAGCAGGCGTGTTTCGGCCAGTCGGCTCCAGAGGGCGCGTTTGAGCACATCCAGATGAAACTCTGGGCATAACCGGAGGGCTTCGAGCAGGTCTTGTTCGACGGCGGTCAGTTCGTTGCGTAAGAATTGAACCTCTGATCGCATCGCAAGGATCGATGCTTTCATGTACAAGAATTCGTGTTCGGCCATGTGGATGGCACGGTTGGCCAGTTCCAGGGCTTGCTCGAGTTTGCCTTGCTGGTAATACACCCAGATCAGGTCTTCGAGCAGCACCAGTTGCTGGTTGATGGTTCCAAGCCCTTCGAAGATGCTGAGGGCACGGTTGATGGTGGATTCTGCGCGTACCGTTTGTCCCAGAACGGTTTGAATTTTTTCAACGATGGTCAGTGCGTTGCCGAGTTCAACCAGGTCGTTGCGTCGTTCGGCTTCATCGGCTGCGGCCTGACCAACCTCGAGTCCCTCTTGATACCGCCCGAGGTTGGTTAACGCGGCAGCTTTCAGGCGCAGCAGCATGGTCAGGTGGGCGTCCGCATCGGCCTGCAACAGTCCATCTTCGGCGTGATGCAAAAGCACATCGATCTTGCCGTGATGCAAGGCCAGCACCCCGAGCGAGAAGCTCATGTAAGCGCCTTTGAATCCGTTGCGGGCCAACTCGAGCAGGATCACCTCGCCGCGTTTGGCCTCACCGGTTTCGAGGAGCGCATGACCGAGGGCGCGACGCAAAGGGTTGGAGAGGTGCTCCTCGAGCGATTCGAGGGTGTTGCGCACCAGCATCGGTTCCCAACGCCGTTCAAACTGATCGGTCAGGGTTTCGGCCAATTGCAGCGTGCGTGGCAAATCGTTGGCCAGTTGAAAGTGCCGCATTGCCGCGATGGGGTTGTTGGCGTGCTCGGCGTGTTCGGCCACAATCCGGTGCAATTGTTGGTGTCGTTCTGGGCGTTCACGCAGTTTGGATTCGAGCGCATCGACCAGGACCTTGTGCGCCCGAACCGAACCATCTGGCAGCGGCGTGACTGGCAGGCCAGCTTGACGCACGACCTCGAGCCAACCTTCCGGCAAGCCCAGGCCGATGGTGTTCAGGCTGGCTGTGGACCAAACATCCAGCACCGAGACTTCGGCCAGTTGCGCCACCAGTTTCGGCTCGAGGTGATCCAAGGCCTCCAAGATCAAATGTTCGGGCCGCAAGTGACTGGTTCCTTGTTTGGTCGCCAAGACCAAGCCTGCCGCCCAACCCTCGAGTGAACGCTGCAAGGCCCGCGCATCGAGTGGACTGTTTTGCGCCTCGAGCCAGGCACAGGTTTCTTGCAGGTTGAATGACAATTCTTCGGACCCCAATTGCAGTGCGGTGCCATGCGAGATCGCTCGGGCCAGGCGAATTGGTGGTTCAACGAACGAACTGATCAAAATCCGGTGTTCTTCCGGGAGCGCCGCAAAAAAACGTTCCAACCAAGCCCCGGCGCTCGAGCCGAGCATTTCGGCCCCATCCAAGTACAAGCCCAGCGGTCCCTCGAGTGATCTAAAATCCTCGGCCAAGGCATCCGCCTGCATGGTTGCGGCTCGACTCGAGGCTCGCTGCCAGCGTTCGG
>JAYURE010000690.1:0-3411 GCA_043756345.1 Deinococcales bacterium
CCCTCGAGGTAGACCTGAAACCAGGCATGAAAATCCATCGGCAACCCATCCGGGACCACATCGATCTCGGGCAAATACCCAGAAACGTACCGCGCCGGAATACTGAGTGCCCTGCAAAAACTGATGCCCAAATGCGCAAAATCCCGACAAACCGCAATCCGAGACTGGAACGCCTCGAGCGCCGACGTGTTCGAGGTGCTGCCTGCCGAATACGTCAGGTTCGCGTGCAGCCAATCACAGACCGCCTGCACTTGCGCCCAACCGCCTTGGACGTGACCGAACATCGTCCAGGCATCCTGCAAGAACAAATCGGATTGACAGTAGCGGCTCGGTAGGGTGTAAACGATCACCTCGTCCGGCAAATCCTGCACCAGCGTCCGTTGCAACCCCGGCATGACCGGTTCGAGGCTCGAGGTCACTTCAAAAACTTGATCGCTGCGCACGTGCAACTCGCCCGCACCCGCCAAGACGCGCCAGATCAGGTTGCCATGCATGTCCTGATACACAATCGGCTCGAGGCTGCGTTCGGACTGAATCAGGCGTTGATCGCGGTTGTTTTGCGCCTCGAGCACGAACATCAGTGGTCCGGGTTCGGGCAGGGAGTACGTCAGGTGGCAACCGACCCGGATGCGGCGCGATGGTTGCGGGGTCAGTGTCATGGGTGAGTCTACCCATTCTGGCCTTTCGATGAAGTCACAGGAGGAAAAGATAGGGGTGTTCCGTCGGGTGCTCGAGAGGCTATCCAGAGTTTAATAAGGTTGCCTAAACTCACACCGTAGTGACGTGAAATATCTGGTTAGGTATTGTAGGCAGTATGTCTCATCCAAAGTATCGTCCCGAAGAAGTGCTTTGTCTCAGCTTAAATCCAAAGAGCAGGTCAACTGTACGGACGTACTATTTTGCGTGGCAAAAAACCAATGATCTTCCTAATCGCTGTGACAATCCTCTATGCAAATTCCACATCAAGCCGCTTGTATGGAATAGAAAACCTTTAACACCAATACTTGACCACGTTTCTGGGAATTCACTCGACAATTCTCCTGGGAATTTGAGGCTGCTTTGTCCTAACTGTGACTCGCAGAACGAAACCCGTGGTGGTGGCAACATTGGACGAATCCAAAGACGAGGAGAATTTGGATACGAAGTTCAGAATCGCAATGGCACCCGAGGTGCACACGTATTTGCCAGCGCTGCTCAAGTAGATGTTCTGCCAGCAGAAGGCACAGCCCACGTTCAATAGTTGGTGTTTGAATTGCTCGAACGTGAACCGAAAAATGCGAACAAACCTTGGATACTGAACAAGTGCCCTGGGGGATACATAATCTCGAGTCACCATTACCCTTGATCCAGTCGTGCTCGAGCGGTTGAGAATCTACTTCTAACATTTCTTGATTCAACGCTGCTCAGGCGACGGTAAACGCGCATTGAGAATCAACTCAGCCAAGGCAGTCGAGGTGTTCGGTTGCGCCTCGAGCCATGCCCGGATGCGTTCCATCTCCTCGACGGGCGCACTGATTCGCACCTGTTTGGAAACGAAATGTTTTTTCTTCCGCCCGGAACCGGCACGAAAACCGCCACGTTTTGGATGGGTGTCAAACTGCTGTTGCAACCGCAACCAGAAGGCAGCATCGCCGCTGCCAAGTTGCTCGAGACCGGCGGCGATGCCGGGCGTGATGTCAAATTCGCCGTTGCAAAGTTTTTGCAAATCGGTCTGACTGATCCCAAGCGCGAGGCTCGCTTTCTTCGGACTCAAACCGAGGGTTTCGATTTCATCGGCAATGATCAAGCCGGGATGGAAGACGTGGGCGGCCTGTTGGTTGTTCTCAAAGATTTTCATGATGCACCTTTCGGAACGAATGTGGTCGTTCATGGCTTTAATGGTAATCAACAATCTCGAGCAGATAGATGATGTTGCCATTCGCGTCTTTGAGGATCTCGAAACACAAGCGATATTGCTTGTTCAAGCGAACACTGAATTGTCCGGCGCGGTTGCCGCTGAGCTTCTCGGTTTGCAGACCTTTGATCGCGTAAAAGATGCGTTCATCTTGGGCGGCTTCAATGATTGCCATGACGTTCTGGAATCGACGGTAGACGCCTTCGGGGAGTGATTCTGCGCCTTGGCCGCTAACGTGTAACGCCTCGAGCGCGGAGGTCTTAAAGGCGAATTTCACCCCGAGATTTTATCAGGTTATTTGATTTTAGTCAACAATTTTCAAATTTGGTCAGTGCCTATCCAGAATTTGGTCAACAACCTGTTGACCAAAAAATCCAGCCAACAAAAAAGGGTGAGCATCACGCCCACCCTCGAGAACTCAATTTCTGTTCTTACTCGCTGGTCGCCAAGAATTCCTCGAGCTTGGCTTTGTCCACCACGAACGGCGCACGGCCCCGAACGATTGCGCCCTCGTCGCGCAGCCTCGAGAGGCAATGCGAAACGGTTTCACGGGTCGCTCCGATCATGCGTGACAGGTCCTCTTGCGTGATTTTCAAATTGATCTTCGTGCCCTCTGGAACCTGCTCGCCAAATTCCATGGCGAACCGAAAGAACAAACTTGCCAGTCGGCCCGGGGCGCTGTACGCACTGACCTGCGCACTCCAGCTTTGCGTTTCGAACAGTCGCGCCGCCATCAATTGAATAAATTTCAAAGCCAATTTTGGACGGGTCGCCAGCATCAACTCGAGATCGGCTCGAGGCAGCACGATCAGGGTGGTTGCCTCAATCGCTTCGGCCTGGGTCGGACGGCGTTCCTCGGGCGTCAGCAGCAACTCGCCGAACCCTTCGTACTGGCCTTGCACACCCAGAATCGCCTCTTTGCCGTTCGGAAAGTACTTGGAGATTTTGACCAGCCCGGTTTTGATGAAATAGATCGCATCGCCGGGATCTTCCATGTGATAAATCACGTCGCCCGCCGCGAAATGCCGGTACGGTGTGGTCTTCGAGATCGTTTCAACCTCTTGCAACTCGAGGTCTTCAAACAGCGAGGTGCGTTTGAGGTGCCAGACAATGCTTGGGTACTCTTGCGTCATTAATGCCAGCTTAGTCGAAACTTGTGAGGCGTGACAGGGATTTTGCACACCGGATGTGAGGTATTTCTCATTGGGAAGGGGCAGTGGAAAGTGCAAAGTGGAAGGTGGAAAGTGAGGGCAGGGCTCGAGGCTTGTGTCTCACGCAGAAATGATGGGTTTGAGTTGCGTCAGAAGGTGCTCACTTAAGGTCTCGAGTGAGACTTCGGTGGCCTCTCCGGTCAGGCGGTTTCGGACTTCGACCACGCCACGTTCGAGCCCTCGAGCACCAGCGACGACGGTGAATGGCACGCCGAAGAGTTCGGCCTCGGAGAATTTCACGCCAGCGCGTTCATCACGGTCATCGAATAACACCTCGAGTTTTGAGGTTTTCAAGTCCTCGTAGAT
>JAYURE010000691.1:0-3410 GCA_043756345.1 Deinococcales bacterium
GGGCATCTTCCAGGCTCGAGACGATCATCAAATCCGGTTCGGCCTTGAACCAGGTTTCTTGGCGTTTGGCATACTGCCGGGTCGCCAGGTTGATGCGATTCTCGACCTCCTCAAGCGGCAAGTCACGGTGCGTGCCGTCAATCATGAACACGCCGGTCAGGTGATCGAGGGCCTGTTTGTAACCGATGGCTTGGAAGCTCGTGACGCGCCGACCATCGCGCAAGAAAATGGGCATCAAGGCTCGAGCCTCTTCGATCAGTCCAGCACTGATCATTTGTTTGCTTCGGATTTCGATTCGGGCCAGCAATTCTTCCCTGGGTGGAATCAAGGCGATCTTGGCAAACTTGAATTTCGGTGCTCGAGGTTCAAACGCGCTCGCCGGTTTTCCAGTCACACGGATGATCTCGAGCGCCCGCAGGACACGGCGTGGATTGCGTTCGGCCCGAGTCGCGTCGTACTGCGAAACACTGGCGACCTCGGCGATCAGATCGTCCAAACCTCGGGAAGAAAGTTCATGCTCGAGGCCCGCCATCAATTCGGGAACCGAGGGCGGCGTGCTCGGCAAGCCTTGTGACAGGGCGCGAATGTAAAAACCCGTCCCACCAACCACGAACGGAATTCGACCTCGAGCCAAAATATCCGTGATCGCGGCCTCGGCCAGATTGACCCACTGCGCGACACTGAAATCCGATCCCGGCTCGAGCACATCGATCAAATGGTGCGGCACAAGTGCGCGTTCCTCGAGACTCGGTTTGGCCGTGCCAATGTCCATGCGAAGGTAGACCATCATCGCGTCGCTTGAAACCACCTCGAGCGGAAATTTCGCACCCAACTCGAGCGATAAGGCCGTCTTGCCGCTCGCGGTCGGTCCAGCCAGGATCGGGATGCTCAGGCTCACCGGGGAATCTTAACCGAGCCCGTATACTCAAGCCCGAGACAGAACACCTGTCATCCATTCTCGAGGTACGCAATGGCAAAATTATCCCTGTACGAACTTCCCGCCGGTCCGAACGTTCCCGAAGTCATCAATGTCATCATCGAAGTACCGCGCAACACCTCGAACAAATACGAGTACGACAAGGAACTGGGCGTGATCAAACTCGACCGCGTGCTGTTCGCCAGCATGAGTTACCCCGGCGATTACGGCTTCATTCCCAGCACCCTCGGTGGCGATGGCGACCCGTTGGATGTTGTGCTGCTCTCAACCCACCCGTTCGAGATTGGCGTTCTCGTTGAGGCCCGAGTGGTCGGGATGTTGGTCATGAGCGACGACAAAGGCGAGGACGAAAAAATCCTGGCCGTCGCCGCGCAAGACCCACGTTGGGACGACCGCAAAGAACTCGAGGACATTCAAGCGCACCGTCTGGCCGAAATCGAACATTTTTTCATGGAATACAAAACGCTCGAGGGCAAGGAAGTGCAGACCAAAGGTTGGCGCGACCGCAAAGCCGCAATGACAGAAGTGCTCGAGAGTATTGAACGGGCCAAAGCCGCGAAAGCCTGAACAAACAATGGATTTAAAAGCGGCTCGAGGTCTACCCAATAGACCTCGAGCCGTTCAGCATTTACGAGCCGTTCAGCATTTACTTGATCGAACCTCTCACGTCAATTTGTTGATACCAACGTCATGACCGTCGAGATACCAATGGCTTTGTTGAATTCTTTTGGGGAAACCCCAACAGGTATGGCAAAGAAGCCAGCATTGATAAATTCCCGATTGGGTAGGGATTTCAAAACCTTGAATGTGAAATTGGCTTTGAGAATACGGGTACTTGTATCGTAGGTTGCTTTGACTGGAGTTGTTGCTGTGAGTCGGTCAACACCCATTGTCGGATTGACGACTTCAAAAGATGTGCTGAGCGGATACTTTGCAGGATCGGCATTCATGCCTCCACCCACAAAATAAGCTCCACTGGCCTGCGTCGTACAAGTGGAGCAAATGTAGGCATAAAGGTCATACTTGGACGTATCGAATGGATTTAAATCTTTAAAGTAGGCCGTGTCAACAGCTTCGCCTGGGGCTGGGGCGAGAAAACTGACCGTGACAACAACGGGGTCATTAATCTGAAAAGGCATCGTCTTGTCAAAGCTCATGCTGGCGTCAATCGCAGAGCTTCTGCTGCTACAGGCGACGAGACCACTAAGCGCAAAGACCGTAAAAAGACTAGCTTGCAGAAGCTTTTTCATGGGAGGTTCACCGTCTGTTCTGTCAGTGTCGTTTGTTGCAGCAGGCACCTGAACACTGTGCGAACTGGAGCACTAGCATTACTATTGCACGGATTGGGCAAATTCGCCGCCGTAGTTGGAAATGAGCGGTACATGTAGGAGTTCCACATGTTGTAAAAATTCTGGTTGAAAGTGGTCGTACCACTCCAACTTTGATAGAGGGTGGCGAAAGCCGATGCGTAATGCGCTGTGTTTTTACGCGCCAGGATTTCAGTCACATATCGGAAAAAGAAAGTGCTGACACGGGCCTCTGAAATCGCTCCTGTCGGTGCTGAGCAAGTCCCGGTGGATGTGTTCAAACAATTTCTGAGGTAGTAATCGTAGGTTCCAGGTTGGTTGTATGTAGCCGTGATCATGCTTGGGTTACTCTCCCGCGCCATCTCATAGAGAATCTGGGCCATGCCCTCGTTTAATGCTACGGATTGATTCTGTGAAGCAACGTCAACGCCGTGGGTGTAGCTAAAGATGTTGTCTGCAAACATTGGATCGCAAACGGCAGCAGAAACGAGGCAACTGTTGTAGCCACTTTGGTTTGAGATGTAATACCGGGCATTGTGACCAAATTCGTGAATGATGGGATAGGGGGTACTCCAGCGGTCACTACCAAGGACAACTCGTGAAACCGGGGCATACGCAGAATTGGATGGAACAGCAAAGCCAGGCCAAAACACGGCGATTCCAGGCTTATAGCCTGTGGCATCTCTGAGGTAATCCACACCGAGTTGGGTCACGCTGGCAACCCAGAGTGCCTGTGTTCCCCAACTGTAGGTTGATGGAATGGTAAGGGTATGGCCAGTGGCTTTGTCTTCCCAAAATGTGCCGGTTATCGAGGCCACATCAGTGGTCGCAACGCCGTGCTGAGCCGCTGTCGAGGTCAGAATTCTGATGGCGTCATTGTACGACCAAGGCGACGAATTTGGGATTCTGGCCTCAATCGTGTAATAGATGTCTGGACCGCTGTAATCACCCCACCAGGGTGAGTCGGAATCACAATTTGGTTGGGTGTAGAAAAAGTAGCCACTGTTATTCAATTGGCCTTCTGCGATCAAGGTGTGCGGCCAGATGCCATTGTGATCGTAAACTCGAACCCAGTACCGCTTCAGCGGGTAGTTCGTCCCGTAGTACGGTGCCACGTTCGGTGACGTGATGTTCAGTTGAACCCATGCTGCGTGGCTTCCACACCA
>JAYURE010000692.1:0-9646 GCA_043756345.1 Deinococcales bacterium
TGACACCACCATGTCCAAGTTTCACGCTTTCGACAGCCGCGTACCTGCGACGGTCACGTTCGTTCAACGATTCGTATAATCGGCGCATCAGTTTTTGGACTTTGTGGGGATAGGCTTGCATTGGTGTCTCCGTTCAGGTTTGGTAATTGTAGTGTAAACCGAACGTCACCAGTCTTGAAATCGGGAAGTAATTTCAGGACCAATCCTAAGCGAAAAAAATCAATGGTCACTTGCGCCCGGCGTTGCTTACGACCCGTTTTGGCTTTTGGCGAGGGCACTGCCCCAAGGAAACCGATCAAGTCTCGAGGGTTGTCATCGGTCAATCCGATTGGAAAGATCAGGAACGGTTTTTCCGTCTTATTCAGCATGGCAATGCTGGTGACTGTGGTGCCTCGAGTGCCCGCAATGGGGAAACGATCCAGTTTTAAACCGCTGTTGCAGGATTTACAAGCGACCGCGTAATTGCCCAACCCGTAAGCCAACCAATAGTAGCCGGTGGGATTGTCCACACCGGTTTGAAACGAGTAGTTCAATCCATCCGTCGGCGCAGGCCACACCTGCACACGACCTTTGGGACGGTAATGCTCGAGATCATACTCTGCTAATCCGAAGGTTTCACCGGGAAGTGATCGTTCGCAGTAGGCACATTTTTGATGTTGCAATTCAATAAAGACCGTTTTGATTTCACTCCAAATGCTGCTTGACTCACCGAATCTGCCCGCCACAATGAAACCCTTTGTGCGATCTGCGGCATGGGTCAACCAAGTTGGTCGCACTGAATTGACCCGCGCCGTGATGTCCTTGACCGTGACCTCAAATCGGACCACGCTTACCCCTTCATGCCTGGTTTACGGCTGGCCGTGCGCTTGGGTTTCAGGCTGCGTTCCGCCGGGGTTTTCTGTGCCGCTGCTGTCACCCACGCTGGCGGTTCATCATCAGGCTCGAGGTTTGCACCAGCACCTTGAGACAAACCACGCATCAACGCCATCGCTGCGTCCGCATCACCAGTGGTGGCTTTGGATTCCAAATGCTCGAGTGTCTTGACGAACTCCGGTGCCCGCGTGGAATTCAGACCAAACATGCTCGAGGTCAGGATTTGATCGGCGCTCAGACCGTACACTTCCATCTTGGGGCGGCGAATGCTGGCGCTGTCCTGATCGATTGGTTGCGCGACAATGAACAGGTTCGCGGACGCTACCGATCCGGCCACAATCGGGCTGTGCGTGGTGAAAACAAATTGCAATCGCGGTAAGGCTTCTGATATTTGCGCCACAATTTCGCGCTGCCAGGTCGGGTGAACGTGCAGGTCAATCTCGTCCACGAGCACGACGCCCTCGAGTTCACGCAGTTTGGTTTTGGGCGGGCAAACGGCGATCAGGTGTGAGATCAAATCCGTGATCCAACCGATGTAGGCGCGATAGCCATCGGAAAGTGCCGCGAACGCCACGCTGATGCCGTGATGGTGAAAGACGTATTCGTCACGTTCTTGTTCGCCACGAAACTCGAGACCTTCGGGTAAAAGATTGGCGATCAATTCGATCACTTCAGCGAATCGGGTTTTGTTGCGTTCAACTTTTTCCAACCAACGTTGCATTGGTACAAGCGTCAGGTGATCCTCGAACAAACCTGCAACTCGAGCGTAACGGGCATTGCGATCTTTTGACCTCGAGCCAGGATCGAACTCGCCAGATTCGGTGCGCCGGGTTGCACCATACGCGACCATGAAAAAGGATGGTGAATTGTCGGTGTACAGTTCCTGAACTGCATCAGATCGATCAAACTGAAGGTCTTTTGTTGTTACGAACTGCAACACCTCTTCTTGAAAGTAGCGTTCAACTTCTGCCCTCAATTCCAACGATGTGGGACGAGTTTTCTTCTCGCCGAAATGATCCAAACCACCGAACTGTGCATTCATTGATATTTCGGCTTTTTTGGCATAGCCATTTGCGTCCCGTCGCACGAGTGAGTATGGACGAAAAATACTTGGCAATCCTAATTGCGCTAGCATTCCCAATGCAATCGCTTTCAACGCCGTGGTCTTCCCCGACCCATTCACACCCAAAATCACGTTGACATTCTCGAGCGTGAACGAATCGGATGCCTCTTTGCTGCCCGGATAGACCAATTCCATCTCGCCAGTTTTGAAGCAGCGCAGGTTGGAAAATTCGAGCCGCTTGATGTACATGGTTCAATACTTTCACACATCAAAGCCAAATGCTGATGAGGCTCGAGTTGTGGCGGCTCACCCTTTGCGGCCTCGAGCCTCGTTTTGTGGTTGCCGCAAATTGCGGATTTGAGGCTTGCTCGAGTCTCGATCCCGTGCTAAACTCCTCAGGCTTGCCCGGAAACGGGCATTGATCTGTCTTGGCTTGGACCATCCTCAAAGGTGCGTCTCGAGAAGGAGTTACAACGATGAAACGTACTTGGCAACCAAACCGCCGTAAGCGTGCGAAAACGCACGGATTCCGCGCCCGCACCGCCACCCCCGGTGGTCAGAATGTGCTCAAACGCCGTCGCGCCAAAGGCCGTAAGCGTCTGGCACCGCAAAGCCCACGCTTCCAGTAAGCCGAGCTTCGGCTGGTTGGATTTGGGTTCAAGCTCTTGAACAGGGCCTATCGTTAGAGGCTGTATGACGCAAGATTCAAGACAAACGGAAGGGCGCATCGAGGCACTCGAGCCCCTTCCGTTTTCGCGTCTCGCCTTCGGCAGCTTGAAGGGTGATCGGGCGTTTCGTCGTGTGCGGGCCAAAGGCAAGGCGGGTCGTTCAAACCTGCTGACCTTCCGTTGGTTGGCAAGGCGCATGAGGCGCGGCGAGAAACCGGCCTTGGCGCTCGGGATCGTGGTCTCGAAGAAGGTTGGTAAGGCCGTGGTGCGCAACCGCGTGCGCCGTCGCATCCGTGAGGCGGCCCGCCGTATGGATTGGCCGCTCGTCGAGGCGATGATTGTGGTTTCCCCGGAGGCCGCGACCGCCACCTACGCCGAGTTGCAACGTGCTTTGCGTTCTGCGACCTCGAAAAGCGGTCTGAAATGAGCCTCCCGAAATGAGCTTCGATGCACCTTCAGGAAACCTTCTCGAGACTGGTCGCGTAGCTGAACTCATGCCCGAACCTCGAGCCTCAGAACCAGTTGTGCTTGATCCGTTCGCAGCAACCGGTATCGCTGATCCGTTCATTCGGGTTCGTCGCCCAACAATTGCCGCCAGCGTTTTAATGGCCCCGATTTTCGCTTACCAGAAATACCTTTCGCCACTCAAGGCCGCTCCAACCTGCCGTTTTTCCCCAAGCTGCTCGAGTTATGCGCTCGAGGCGTTGCGCATCCACGGTGCGCTTCGTGGTTCGGCGCTGGCCGTGGCCCGCATCGCAAAATGTCAACCTTTTCATCCGGGCGGATTCGATCCAGTACCTCCGGCTGCTCGCACTTCCCTGGAGGTTCCATGAAATCGAAATTCACCCGTTTACTGACCATCCTTACTTTGGTGCTCATGCCCGTGGCCCACGCCACGCTGGAACCTCGTTGGGAACAAATTGATGCCAACTTTGATGGCAAGCTCGACACGGTCGCCATCACCAACCTGGCCGACATTGCCTTCAACGAAAAAGGCGAAATCGTTGGCTGGTTCTTCAAGATCATCAAAGGCGAAGACATCAGCAAACCTCGAGTCGCAGGATTTAACCTGTTCGGGCTTTCGCTCGGTGGTGGCAACACCGTCAGCGTGCCGTACAACGGTTTACCCAGCCTGTTCGGAGGCCCGAGCGCCGCGATTGTACTGCCCGGCAAGGATGCGGCCATCACCGAGAAACCCGTGACCAACGTCACACCTGACTTGATGGAAGCGACCTTCAAGTACAAGCAGGGCAAAACCAGTGTCGAGAAGCGCTTCACGTTCAACCCGCGCCGCCTGACTTTAAACCTGGACGTGAAAACATCCGGTATCGACAAACCAAAACTCGAATTCGTGGGCTTTGACCTGGCGAACCCGCAAAAGAAATTGCTCGAGCAAGGATCACAAAAACCGCTCGATGGTGGCAGCGTCAAGGCGCTCGGTTACGCGGCCTTGCTGGGCGATTGGGCGCACGCGATCATCGTGCAACCCGAAGGTGATGCGAAATACGCGGCGCAACTGACCAGCCGCCGCGACACGAAAACCAACGCGGACGGCACGAAACTCGAGGTTGATCACGGCATCATCACCGTGGATTTGCCCGCGAATACCAGCAACAAATTGCGCGTTTACGCCGGACCGAACGAACTGGTGCGTTTGAACCTCGAGGGTTATCACCCGCAACTGCCAGAAGTCTTTACGCCGAACATTTTTGGTCAGCTTTCGCTCGGCCTGATGAAGATTTTGCAAACCATCAACCAGTTCGTGCCGAGTTGGGGTTTGACAATCATCATCTTCACGATTTTGTTGCGCCTCGCGCTCTGGCCATTGTTGCAAACGCAGTTGCGTTCGACCGCGCAGATGCAGGCGTTGCAACCCAAGATCAATGAACTCAAAGAAAAATTTAAAGACGATCCAGCCAAACTGAACGCCGAAACCATGAAGCTGTACCAGCAGAACGGTGCGAACCCGGCGGCGGGTTGCCTACCGATCCTGATTCAAATGCCGGTACTGATCGTGCTTTGGCGCGTCTTTGCCAACTTTGAGTTTGATCAAGGATTTTTGTGGCTGCGCGACCTGGCCCTGCCGGATCAATTCTTCATTTTGCCGGTGCTGTACACGGTCGTGAACATCGCGCAAACCTATTACTACACCAAGAACAACCCCGAGATGTTCAAGCAGCAATTGATGTTCCAAGTGATCTTCGTCTACTTGACCCTGCAATTCCCGAGTGGTGTGACTTTGTATTACGTGCTTTCGACCATGATTCAGGTGGCGCAGCAATTCCTGATCAACCGCAGCCTCGGTGTTAAACCAGGCGGGCCGCCCGCACCAGCAAAAACCGTGACGGTTCAAGCCAACAAGAAATAAGCTCGAGGGTCAGCGTTTCAAAGTTCATCGGCTCGAGGTGCAAGACATGTCTCGAGCCGTTTCGTTTTGATTTTGTTTATCGGGCAGAAGCAAGATGCTACAATTCGTCCCGGAAAGGGGCACGGTCGCGCACCTGACGAGGGTGTGAGGAAAGTCCGGGCACCACAGGGCAGGATGCCAGCTAACGGCTGGGCGGTGAGCGAACTGGTCCCATAAGGATTAAGCGTGAAGCCGATGGACAGTGCAACAGAAAGCAAACCGCCGTAGCTGCTGTTCCATGTCAAAATCTTGCCGAGCAAGTTTTGACTGGCAGATACGGTAAGGGTGAAACGGTGGTGTAAGAGACCACCAGCGATGCTCGAGAGGGGATCGGCTCGGTAAACCCCATCTGGTGCAAGGCCGTATGAGCTTAGGTTGGCCCGACTGTTTGAAGCTCGAGGATGCCGCTAGAGGCGCATGGTGACGTGCGTTCGAGATAGATGACCGTGGATCACAGAACCCGGCTTACACCCTTTCCGTCCTTGTTGGGAGCAGGCGCAAGCTTGCTCCCAACTGGATTATTTGGGCTCGGATCAATCAGGCTCGAGTGTGAATTCAACGATTTCACCATTCGCAACATCGCGTTGACCGGTCACGGCCCAGATTGCCATTTCGTGTGTGGTCACGATCACCCGTTCAAAATGTCGGTAGCTCTCGAGGATATTCAACATCCGGGTTCGCAATGATTCTCGAGATTCCCAATGCCGAGCGAACTCGGATTCTGAACTGTTCGGATGACAACCGTCGCAAGCTTCAAAATCACGGGCGGCAGTGAAGACATCCTCGAGCGTTTGGATTTGCCCGCGCACGTCCGGCATCCATTCGCGCAAATCGAATTCCACCTCGAGCGGGATTTGCAAGATTCTCGAGATGATCGCACCGGTTTGCAGGGCTCGCGTGTACGGACTCGAGAGGATCAGTTCGGCATTTTTGAGCCGGTCGTCTTGTGCGGTCACATTTGCCTGCGCGTGTCCAAGTGCGGTCAATGGTGTGAAGTCGCGCAGCCAGCCGGTCAGGTGTTCACCTTCCGTCCAACGCCAATCTGGTTGACCGTGCCGCACCAAGTAGAAGACCGTCACGCCTTCAGCGTAACCCTGGCGGCATTCCTCGGGTGGTCTGGCCTGCCTCATTGTGCATCGCTTGAGTCTTCTACGCCGTATGGCTTATTGGTTGCGCAAAACACCTATTGTGCGTACACTGAACCATCTGCAATGCCCAACCGGGCCGAAAGAGAGGTGTTGAACATGGTCAGACTCGAGAACATCCTGAAGGTCGTCAGTGAAGCGAAACCCGCAGCTGGTTTCCTGGGTCGTAGCCATCGTTTAACGCCGTAACTTAACGTCTTTTGACTTTGAGGCTCCGGCGATCACAGCCGGAGCTTTTTTATCGCCCAATCTCAACTCTTAGTTCAAGTTTTATGGAGGTTCCAAATGAACGAACGCATCTTCAACCGCATCCTCGCTGGCAGGGTCGCTAGTGGAAAGTGGCAGAAATACATGAGTATTTCTCGAGCAGAGCGAGTGGCCAAAAGTGACGTGTCGGACAAGTTCGTAACCGGTCGGAGCGAAGCGGAAACAGGTGAAGAACTTAGACCGCACGGCACTAGTGCCACAACTGAGGAAATTCATTATTTAAAAAGCCCCTTTCGAGTGGATTTTTAAGGGATTTACAGCTTTCGTTTTCGGGTTCAAACTGCCCAGCCAGAACTGATAATGAGCACAATTCTGGTCTATTTTCAAGTTTTTCTGAACGTAATTTGCTAATCAATTGAACCTTTTCGGTTCAGCAACCAGAGTGCAGACGTGACTCTCCGCTGTGAGCCGTATGAACCCATTCATCCAAAACCCGAACGCCTTTTCGTGACTTTCTTGGCAGATCGAACTGGCAAAATTTCGAGTCAGTTTAGTCAAGGGTAGTTTGGTATTTCGATTAATTGGAACTCCAGTCGTCCATGAAGAATTCCGAGATGTTTCCAAGGTTGACCACATCCAACGGCGCACCTCCCAATGCCTCTCGAGTGATTCTCGAGCCACCCTGCGAGTCGGTGAGCTTCACTTCCCAAGCGTGTTGAATGCCACCATTGCGAAACGACACAATGTCAATCTCGCCCTTTTGATGCCAGAGGTAACCGAGTTCTGTGAGCCGGTCGCCCGCGTAAGCAAACCGTTTGATCAATTCGCCAACCACGAAATTCTCGAGCAACATCGATTGGTCTTCAGGCTTGCGGATCTCGAGCACACGGTCATCGGCGAGTAGCATCGAAAGGATTCCGTTGTCGAGAAAGTAGACCTTCGCTTGCGCTTTCGGCACGACGCCCTGTCCGTCAATTCCGGGCAGCAGTGCAATCACGCTGGCTTCCTGTAGGAGATCCAGGTAGCGCGTGATGGTTGGGCGACTCAACTCGAGGGCCGTGCCAAGCTTGCTGGTGTTGACCTTGCTGCCGATGGCCCTGGCGAGGGCCACGAGAAGCCGTTTGAACAGTGCAATGTCTTTTTGTCGAACTTCGCCCATCAGGTCGCGGTACAGCACGGAGTCCACAACCTCCACCAGATAACTGGTTTTCTCCTGGTTGTCTTTGAGGTTTGTCAGTGCCGGAAATCCTCCCCAGACGAGCATGTCGCCGAGGGTGCCGGTGGCGCTGAAGGCACGAACGTGATCGGTGCGAACCGTGAGCCGAGGATCTTGCAGACGTTCACGTAAGTTCAGTGGGTAAAGCTCGAGCAGTTGCTTGCGTCCGGCGAGGCTTTCGCTTGAAAGATCTCTGAGCTTCAAGGCGCTCGAGCCACTCATGACGACGCGCAATGCGGGCACGCCATCGACCATGGATTTGACGAGTCGGCTCGAGTCGGGAAACATTTGTGCCTCATCGAGAAAAAGGACGATCTCGTTTTGCGGATTGCTGCCGGTCAGGGTAGACAGCCAGGATTCGGCATCTTGACCGGTGCGCAGACGTTCCCAGATCATCAGGTGGGCGGGATTGTCACCGTCCAGCCAGACTCGAGGTGTTTGCTCGAGTTTGGAGTACCAGGTTCGTAGGAGCGTGGTTTTGCCGACCCGTCTTGCGCCGACAAGGACCAGGACGGGCAGGCCGGGGATGAATTTGAGGCGTGGTTCGATGTCGCGTTTGAAGTGTAGGAACTCCATAAATTGATTTATTGTAATTTATGAATAGCAATAAATCAATTTATTGCGTACTTAAATTTCAGAAGTTGTGAATTTCCATGATTATGGTTCTGGGTCGCAGACCTATCGTGCGTAGGCTCGGCACACAGATGCCCAATCCTGCCGTCACATTCTATTAATCGTTGTATTTACATAGATTAAAGAGTAGAATAGTCTACATCTGTGGAAAAACAACAGTTAAACTTAGACCAATTTACGTTCGAAGAGTGGCTCGTTCACCTCGGAGAACAAATCCGAACTTTGCGTCTGCGCAAAAACATCGACCAAGAAACTCTCGCTGAACGCTCAGGCATCAGCGTCTCCGCCTTGCGTAACCTAGAGGGTGGACATGGTGCAACCTTGAGCACGTTGATCAAAACCCTGCGCAGCCTCGAGCGAACCGATTGGCTGGACATGCTCGCACCAACCGTTTCCATCAGCCCAATGCAGGCGATTGCCAGAAAAGGCGAGAAAGTTCGTGCCTCGAAACCGAGAAGCAAACGGGTGCAATCGTGACCGGTTCCAAACGTACTGTTCCAATATAGAACGCCTCGAAACGCCCTCAACGCAAACCGCGCCGCGAAACCTTCAAACCCGTCGAGGCCATTGAGGTCCGCATCTGAAATCAACGTGTCGGTGCCCTCGCCCGCGATCCGCGACTCGGGTTTTATGCCTTCGAGTACGATCCGAAATTTGCAACGCAAGGCATTGAACTTGCACCCTTGCAAATGCCAATCTCGATCAGCGAACCATTCATCTTTCCTGGCCTTTCACTCGAGACGTTTCAACACCTGCCCGCCATGATCGCGGACGCACTGCCCGACGAATTCGGGAACGCGCTGATCACCGCTTGGATGCAACAACGCGGTGTGAACCCCTCGAGCATCACTGAACTCGACCGGCTTGCCTACATGGGAAAACGGGGTTTGGCATCAAATCAGAGTAAAAACGGAAAACCCGCACAGTGTTAATTCACGTTGCAGACAATGATCAAAAACCATGATCAAAATTGGATTCGTAATTGACCGTGTTGGGTTTCCCACTGTCCTGATAAATATGCACTTGACAGCATAGTCTTTCAAAGGCATAATATGCTGGTGGGGGCACGATGGCAAGCGCATGGGACGTGGAATACACCAATGAGTTCGGCGCGTGGTGGGATGCCGCCACCGAAGCCGAACAGGAATCCATCGCCGCGTCCGTCGGACTTCTCGAGGAGAAAGGACCGCAGCTTGGACACCCTCACACCTCGGGCATCAACGGGTCCAGGCACGAACACATGCGCGAGTTGCGCATCCAGCACGAAGGCCGTCCGTACCGCATCCTCTACGCCTTCGATCCACGCCGCGCCGCCCTCCTGCTGATCGGTGGCGATAAGACCGGCGACAAGCGCTGGTACGACGTCCACATTCCCATTGCTGACCGGCTTTACGACGAACACCTCGAGACACTCAGAAGCGCGAACGGCCCGCC
>JAYURE010000693.1:0-3406 GCA_043756345.1 Deinococcales bacterium
AACGAACTCGCCTGAACCATCTGATCGGCTGGCACGACCTTGCCGAGCAATGCACCCCTGGCCGGATTGAAAAACGTTCCGACGGCGGCCTGCAAAAAACCCAGGGTATAAATCAACCACAACCGATCTTGGCTCGAGACGAACACCAACCCAAGTACCAACACGGCACGAATCGCATCACTGACAATCATTGTGGTTCTGCGATTCAGACGGTCCACCAGTGCGCCCGCGATCAAACCTATCGAAACGGTTGGCACGGCCACAAGAATGGTCAACGTGGCTATCGCTGCGGTTGAGCCAGTGAGTTGATTCACCACTGCGATCAACGCCAAGTTGGTCAGTGCATCGCCGAAACTCGAAACTGCTTGCGCCACCCAGAGCAGGACGAATTCACGGTTGCGAACAAGACTCGAGGACTGTTGGGTCGTCATGCGGACCTCCATTTAGTTGATGCGATCTGTATTACTCGAGACTTGTTACGGTGCTCGAGGATGGTTCAACTTGCGGTGCATTTGTACGACACGCAGTTGCTCAAAACAAACTTCAATTTCAGAATTCGGTCTTAAACTTCTTTTCGCATCATGACTTTCTCGCTTTCGTCGCTGGAGTAGTCTTTTGAATTCCTCGAGTCACGGTTGGATGGTATGCGATGGTCAGGCTGTAATCTTGTGTCTCACTGCTTTGATCATCATCAAATTCTGCCAACAGTTTGTTCAGGCGTTCACGCAACGTTTTGGCCCGTGCTTTCGAGAGCGACTTGATGCTGCGAACCATCATCACGCTGTACTCGGGTTTTTTACCCGGTTCTGGTATTTGAAATTCACCCGAGTTGTAAGCGCGACGCATCTCGAGTTTGGCGGCATCCAAGATGCTGATCACCAGGCCCAAAGCGTCCTCTGGTGCGGCCTGTTTGGAGGCGAAACTGGGGCTGACCTCGAAGCTTTTGGCACTGACTTGATAGCTCTTTTCGACGATACCCGAAACAATTCTGGTGCTGACCACGCGCACCAAGCCGTGCTGTTCGAGCATGTTGATGTGGTAGTAGAGTTTGGTTGGGGTCACACCGAGTTGTTGTGCTACGATCTTGACGGTTTGTGGTCCGCGCAGCGATTCAATGATTTGAATGCGAAACGGATCGGCCAGGATTTTCAGCACCTCGAGCGAGGTGATTTCCATGCTTTCAATGGGCTCAAGTGCTTGGGTTTCTTTTTGACTCTTCTTAGGCATTCAAAATTCCTAAACCTTTCAAATAATTTTGAATAGTGTAATCATCTTGAATGATTTTGTCAATTACTCGAACCTCGAGCTTGTGGGTAACAGCATTTGCTGATCCTGCTCGAGAAATCCAGGTTGAGTTGATCCTCGCTATCGTTTGGGCAACCACAAGGGATTGCCCCTACAGAAAAACAAAATAGGCTCGAGGATTGCCTCGAGCCCAACTTGATTCAAATTCTTGATTCGAGCTTTACAAGACTTCTTTTGGCTTGGCAAAAATCATGCGACCCAACGCCGTCTGAATGTTGGACACGACATTCACTTTCACTGTGCGTCCACGCAACGCCATGCCATCCTCAATCACAACCATGGTGCCATCCTCGAGATAACCGATGCCCTGGCCGGGTTGTGATCCTTCTTTCATGACCGTGATCGTGATTTCGTCCCCGGCACCGTGGCGCGGTTTTAACGCTTCGGCGAGTGCGTTCAAGGATAGGCAACGCACGTTTTGCAAACTTGCGACCTTGGTCAAACCAGAATCGTTCGTCACCAAAATCGCGTTCGATTCCTGCGCGGCCCGCACCAGGCGGTCATCGACGGCCATCGTGTTCTTGCCGTCATCGGCGTCGTTGTAATCGCGGACCAAAAATTCCGATCCGGGTACGGTCCGCATTTTCTCGAGCAAATCCAGGCCGCGCCGTCCTTTGGCCCGTTTGATCGCGTCGGACTGATCGGCAAAATACTGCAATTCGCGCAGCACGAAACTCGGCACGATAAATGGTCCCTCGAGAAATCCGGTTTGCACGACCTCGAGCACGCGACCATCGATGATCACGCTGGTGTCCAAAACCTTGGGTGGATTGACGATCAAGTCTCGACCCGTCGGGTTGCGTTCCTGCGTGCTGTTGCTGCGGGCCGCGACCGGTGCGAACAGCTCTTGATTGGAAACCGCGACCGTGACCAGCACGCTCTCGAGCACGAGGGTGATGCCAACTTGAAAGTACCAGGCGTAACCGGGCACGCTCGAGAGGATGTTGGAAAGCAGCACGCTGATCAAGAGTGCGGCAATCGTGGCGACGGTCACGGCCAGAATCGTTTTTGGTGGCGCGTGCGTGATCGCATCGGTCAGGTTGCGAAGGCTGTCACGCACCCACAGCGAACTCTGCCCAACGAACAACGAAATCACCAGTGCGCCAAGGATCGTGACATACACCCGGTTGAGGCTGTCGGCTGGAAAAAAGAAACTCGAGATTGCGTAACCGATCAGGCCACCGAGCAGCACCATCACGCCTCGGATGATGGTCAGGAGTGGATCTCGAGTGCGGGTCATGACTGGTCCTTCATGATTTGCCCCAGACAGCCTGAACCGCTTCACGCACCGTTTTCACGCCCGGCGTTTTGCTGGATTTTGAATGAGGATCGGGCGGTGTGACCAGGCGCTTGAAACCAATCCGTTCGGCCTCGAGCATTCGTCTTGAAAGTTGCGAAACGCTGCGCACCTCTCCGGCCAAACCGACCTCGCCAAAAACGGCGGTGTCGTCCGGCACGGGTTTACCCATAACAGCACTGTACACCGCGAGCGCAATCGCCAAGTCCAAACCCGGATCGATCAGTTTCAAACCACCTGCCAGATTGACGTAAATGTCCAGGTTCGCCAGGGACAAATCCAGGCGACGCTCGAGCACTGCCAGCACAACATCGACGCGCCGTGAATCCAAACCGACCGAAACGCGCTTCGGGGCCGGATACGGCGTTTTCGCCGCGAGCGCCTGAACCTCGAGCAGCAATGGACGCTGACCATCTATCGTTGCGGCGACCACGCTGCCGGGAACGCCGGATGGACGCTCGGCCAGGAATGCTGCACTGGGGTTGTCCACCGCGAACAGTCCGGCCTCGCGCATGTCGAACACGCCCAATTCTCCAACTGCTCCGAAACGGTTTTTGGCGCTGCGCAACAGGCGGTAATGCCCAACGCTCTCGAGGTACAGGGTCGCATCGACGATGTGTTCCATCACCTTCGGACCAGCCACTGTGCCGTCCTTGGTGACGTGTCCAACCAAGACCATCGCGGTGCCAGTTTCTTTGGCGGCTCGAGTCAGGATTGCAGTCGCATCGCGCACCTGCGAGACGCTGCCGGGCGTGCCATCCTCGGCGACCTGAACGGTTTGGATCGAATCGACAATGCACAGTT
>JAYURE010000694.1:0-9630 GCA_043756345.1 Deinococcales bacterium
CTTTGACGTTCGGGTAATTGACGGTTTCAACCCGGCCTTTGCGGGTCAGTGCATACACGACCAAATCTTGATCACCGACGGCGTTCAACATGCCCAGGCGCAACGGCAGCATGAACATCGGTGTTTCAAAACTCATCTGCAACGGGCGCAGTAGCGTAAAACCAGTTTTGGAGAAATTCTCGAGGTTGACTTTGGCAACGAAGAATTTCATGCCGCCCGTGATGTATGGCTCGAGTGCTGCCCGAGCACCGGTTGGAATCTTGTAATTGTTTTCGCGCAGCCACGTCTCGAGCCCGTCAGATTGCGTGGCGCTCAGGATCACGATGTCGTATTCGCCGACGGTGTATTGCGCTTCGACGGTCACGCCGAGGGCTTTGTCGCGTTCGACTGCATCTGCTGGAGCGGCTGCGCTTGGGGCGATGGATTGCTGCCTCTCGAAGAGAATCTGGTTGCATGGGTCTTCGTCAAAATATTCGACCAGCCTCGGCACACTGTAGGCATCGAGTTTGCTGACGGTGTTGGCATCGACCACGCGAATCTGGTCTTTTTTGAGGATGCTTGGCACGGGCACGACCATGGCGAAATCTTTGAAATTGCCTTGGAAATCGGAGGTCATCGTGATGTTGGTACGGTTGCCGTCCCTGGCGATGATGATCTGCGAGGTTTTGTTGCTGAGTTTGCCATCGGCTTTGGCGACGTAGAAGCCGCAGAAGGCCAGCACGCTTGGTGTGGAGGCAATGGCGCTCAGGCTTAAAGCGAGGATGGTCAGGGCGCGTCTCGAGGGGATTCGCATGTGTTCCTCCAGGTGAATCTTTGTGAATGGATCATGTTACCCGAACCCGGTGAGAACCCGAGGTAGAAATCAAACAAGCTTGTGAACGAAACAAAGTTTCGTAGGGGCGAGCGACCCTGCCCGTAAGGTGCATGGTTTGGGTCAAGAGAACTCCATGTTCGCCCTCGCCAGGACCCGAATTGAACCCGGAAAATCCTCGAGAAATTTGGCTCGAGATTTCCTAACGCCTGAATTTCAGCGCGTTGACTTTCGCGCCGACACACTTGCCCTGCTCGAGTCCGCGTTCGACCGCGCTGCGAAAATGAATCCCGCCGTACAACCTCGAGATGCCCGCCTCTTGTGCTGCGGCCCAGAAGTTTTTGTAGGCTCGCGCTTTCAGGCCGTCCGCCTCGTGCGTGCGGTCGGTGAAGGCGAAATTCTCGCCGAAGGCCGCGCTCAGGACTGCTGCCGCCGCGCCGGATTGGGTGCTGTGTCCGCTCGGGTATTCCGGGAATGGCGGCGTGTTCAACAACGGTGTCCATTTCGGATCGATGCTGCGTTGAATGTAGGTCAGTGGGCGCAGCAGCTTGTACTCAAATTTCGTGTCCCAGCAGGCAATGAATGAATCGGCCAGCGCAATCCCGAGCCGTGCGTAACCTTCAGAGAATTTCTCGAGGCTGGAATCTTTTTCGGTCAGTTGCAACAGAATGCTGATCCAATGTCCGGGCGGGGTGGGGGAGAGCATCGGGTCATCTGACCAGAACCGGGCGATCAATTTTTGTTCCGGCGTGAGTGCCTTCGTGACGTTGTAAACCTCGAGTGCTTCTTTGTAGAACGCGCTGGTTTTTTCGGTGCTGTACTCGGGCGGCGCGGAAAGTTTGCAATCTTTGGCGTTGGTCAGCGCGAAGGTGCGATTGCTGCCCCACTTGGGTAACAGCGGCGCTTGCTGTTGCACGATCACATTGGTCGGAACCCATTCGCTGGGTTTGCTGGCCTTCGGGTACGAGTACGGGAAGCCCATGTTCTCAACGTTCGCGCCGCCATCAGACAGTGACCATTGGTAGACAGCCTCAGCGACGCTCGCGCCGTACTCGAGGCTGCGGGTAAGCACGTCTTTGGGTACTCGCGTCTCGAGTTCTTTCTGAATTTTCTTCTGCGTTAAATCCATGGCGCGTTGACCGCTCGGGCCGGTATTGGCGAACAGTTTTGGCACGGCGCTCGAGAGTGCGCCCTCGACGATTGCAGCCGTGTCATAGGTCAGTTTCGAGTCGGGTTGTGGCACGCCTTTGAAACCGTTGAGTTGTCCGGCGAGCGTTTGCAATATGCTTGAGCGTGCAGCCGTGATCTCGTGCAGGGTCACGCCCAAGTAGGCGAAGCTTCTCGAGGCGACCGGTGGCGAGTACGTCGGTGTGTGCCGCACGAGTTGCAAGGTCAGGCCGGTCCAGTTTCGGGCGATGGAAAGTTCTGGATTGGTGTTCGTCTGCGTAGATGTGGTTTGGGCTCGAGCATTGATGCCGATGGCGCTCACGGTTGCAAGCGCGATCAGTCCGAGACTCAGTTTGATTTTGTTCAACATCTTCAACCTCCAGGCTCGAGTGTGAAACAAAACGGGTGAGAATCATTGTGCCCGATTCCCACCCAGGTCATGCTCGAGTTTTCAGATCAGATTCAACTCGTCTGGTTTAATCGTCGGCTTTGTTCGACAAAATTTTTGGTTTCGTACCCGCAATGATCATGCCCAGCACTTCGTCTTGGGTGACATCTTTGGTGTTGACCGTGCCGACGACGCGACCGTTTTTCATGACGGTGCAACGGTCGGCCAGATCGAAGACATCATGCAAATCGTGGCTGATCAAGAAGATGCCGACGCCTTCGTTCTTCAATGCCTGAATCAATTCCGAAACTTTCGAGGTTTCTTCTGGCCCGAGTGCTGCGGTCGGTTCGTCCATGATCAGGACTTTGGCCTTGAAGTACACGGCCCTGGCAATCGCCACGGTTTGGCGTTGACCACCGGACATGTTGGAAACCGGCACGCGCAGGCTTGGAATCTTGACGCGCAAACGGTCCAAAACTTTTCGCGCCTCAACTTCCATCTCGTCTTCGTTCAGGGTCACGCCGTTGACTTTCTCGCGGCCCAAGAAGACGTTCGCCACCGCGTCCAGGTTGTCTGCGAGCGCGAGCGATTGGTAGATCGTTTCGATGCCTTGGCGTTGCGAATCCTGCGGGTTGTTGATTTTGACTTCGCGGCCTTCGACCAGAATTTGTCCGCTGTCGGCTTTGTACGCGCCGGACAAAATTTTGATCAGCGTGCTTTTGCCCGCGCCGTTATGACCCAAAAGCCCGACGACCTCGCCGGGATACAAGTTGATGCTGGCATCATCGAGCGCCTGGTTTCCACCGAAGCGCAGACTGATGTTTTTCATTTCAACCAACGGAGCGCCTGTGTGTTCTCGAGCGCTGTATTCCTGTGTCATGCACGCCTCCGCTTGTTGCTCACGGTGTTCCACAGCACGGCCACCAAGAGCACGATGCCGATGTAAATTTTCTGTTGCTCGGTTTTAACGCCGACCAATCCGAGACCATTCTCGAGGCTGCTCATCAGCAGTGCACCGAGGGCCGCGCCAATGATCGTGCCGCTGCCACCGGCGAGTACCGTGCCACCGATGACCGCTCCGGCAATCACGGTCAACTCTAGGTCGCGTCCGACGGTTGGTGTGGCGGCGTTCAAGCGTGCGGCTTGCACGGCGGCGGCGATGCCGGTCAGCAGGCCCATCAGCATGAAGATGAAAACCATCATTCGTTTGACGTTGATGCCCGCCAGCAGTGCGGCCTCGGGGTTGCCACCAATCGCGTAAATGTAACGACCAAAGCGGGTGGCTCGGGTCATCCAGTTCAGAAAACCGAGCACCACGAGGGCGATCACGACCGGGACTGGAATTCCGGCCGGAACGGGCGGATCGCTGCCGGGGATCGGGTAGGAATTCATGACCAGCACGAAGCCGATGATGATTGCCACGGTGACGGCAGCCACAAGCACTTCGGCCCACATTGGACGAACCTCGAAGCCGTTGCGGATTCGTCTCGAGCGTGCGTTCATGGTTTGCCAGATCACGAATGCGGACAGTGCCACACCGAAAACCCAGGTCCACATTGCGCCAATCGCGCCGTTGTTGCCGCCTCCCAAAATTTGGAACACTGGGTCAAGCGGTGAGATCGTGAAGCTCGAGACGCTGAAGGTTCCGTTGCGGAAGATCATCATGCCTGCGAGTGTGACCACGAAGGCGGGCACGCCCCAGTAGGCGCTCATGTAACCGTTGAAGGCTCCGATGCCAACCCCGACCAGTATGCCGACGATCAGGGCGATGCCCCAAGGCCAGCCCCAACCCAATGGCACGAGGGCTTGCAGCACGGCCATGATCATGGCGGTAAATCCGAGCACGCTACCGACGGACAAATCGATCTGTCGGGCAACGATCACCAGCACCATGCCACCGACCATGATGCCGACCACGGCGGTTTGTACGGACAAAAACCAAAGGTTGCGCGGAGTCAGGAACGTGCCTTCACTCCAGATTTGAAAAAGAATCCAGACCCCCACCAACGCCACGATCAGCGTCAGCAGTTGAATGTCAACCCCGAGGCTTTGTAGAAATGACCGTCGTATCGCCGGGCGGTTCGTTTGTGTTTCCTGCTTTTCGACGCTTTGCATAAGAACCTCAAAAGGAAGGGCGGAGGGTGGTGCTCGAGATGATTGTGCTCGAGTGTGGGCCTGCTCGAGAGATTGGGTGAAAAGTGGAAAGTGAAAAAAATCGTTGTAGTCTTTTCACTTTCTACTTTGAACTTTCCACTGACCCTCTAGAGAACGTGGGCGAACACGTTGTAACGCGCCCGCCCACGAGGTTATTCAGGGTCTTACTTGCAGACTGCGACGTTTTTGACGCCAGCGCAGAGCACGTCTTTCTTGATCCAACCAGCGTCAAGAACAACTTTCAAGTTGCGCTTGGTGATGCCGACTGGTGCGAGCAAGGTGGCGTTCATGGCGACCTTCTTCGGGCCGTCTTTGAAGATTTTGCTGCCGGTGACTTTTTCGCCCATCTTGCCGCTGGTCAACTCGAGGGCGATCTCGGCTGCTTTTGCACCCAATGCGCGTGAGTCTTTCCAGACGGAAACGGTTTGCGTGCCCAAAGCGACGCGGTTCAGTGCGCCCAAGTCGCCGTCTTGACCGGAAACTGCGACCTTCGGACCGGCGAGCTTGACGGCGGTCAAAGCGGCGACTGCGCCACCGGCCATGCCGTCGTTGCTGCTCATGACGGCATCAACTTTGTTGTTGAGTTTCGTCAAGATTTGTTCCATGTTCTTCTGAGCGTTTTCTGGCTTCCAGCCTTCGGTCGCTTGGATGGCGGCGACGACGATTGCGCCAGACTTGATCTTTGGCTCGAGGATTTCGCGTTGGCCACCGTAGACGAATTCGGCGTTTGCGTCGCCTGGGTCGCCCTTGATGAACACGAATTGACCCTTGCTCTTAACCTTCAGGACTTCGCGGGCCATGATGCGGCCGACTTCAACGTTGTCGAAGGTCAAGTAGTAAGCGTATGGATCTTCAACGAGACGGTCGTAAGCGATGACTGGAATTTTGGCTGCTTTCGCGGCTTCCATTGCTGGTCCGATTGCGTCCTTGTCCTGCGCCAGCAAGATGATTGCTTTTGCACCCTTGGTGATCAAGGTGTTGACATCGTTGACTTGCTTCTCGGCGCTCGATTGGGCGTCGGTGCTGATGTAGCTGGCTCCGGCCTTCTCGAGTGCGCCTTTGATGGCGGCTTCGTCGGTCTTCCAGCGTTCTTCCTGGAAGTTGCTCCATGAAACGCCGACGACCATGCCGGATTGTGCGGTTGCGTTCGTGGCGACGTATGCGCTCACGAGGCTGAGGGACAGCAGACCAATGGCTCCCAATTTGAACTTCATCATAATGAACCTCCACCCGAAAGGGTTGAACTGTGTTGCGTCGTAACGCGGTCTCACATAACTTTTCGGGTTTGTTTCGAGCGAAAGCATAACACCACTTGAACCCAAAAAAAACCTCGAGCGGCAGGGTTGCAGAACCCGTTGGCAAGAACCAGTTAGTAAGCTTTTGTTACAAACGAGATCGTAGCTTTCCGAAGAACGCCTGTCAAGAGGGGAGATGAAAATGTGAAGACTCGAGCTTCATTCTCGCGTCAGGGCTTGCGAGAAACGGCTTTTTCTGCGATAACAGTTGACGGTCTTTCAACCCAACCTTCGGCGCAGATGGTTTTCTGTGTTTAGTCAACAAACCGTACAAACTCGAGCCTGCATGAAACCCACGATCCCAAACAGCAATCGAAACGCACGGTCGCTCTCTGGCGATCAAGCGTTGCTGCGTCGCCTGAATCGAACAGCACTGATCCGCTTGGTCTGGCAAGAACCCGGCATCTCGAGAAGTGAAGTTGCGTTGCGGCTCGGCCTGACGAAATCCTCGATAGGACAAGTTGCACAAGAATTGATTCTCGAGGGCTGGCTCGGTACGGGCGAATCGAGCACCGGCAGCAATCCTGGCCGCCCTTCAATTCCGCTCTCGATCAACCGTGAACGTTTTGCGCTGATCGGTGTGGAATTGGATGTCAACCGCCTAAACGCCGTCGCCATCGACCCGTATGGTTTGCGCCTCTCGAGCCGAACCCGAACCGGTGATTTTCGCAACCTGAAATTCACGCTCGAAAGCATCGCCGAGATGGTTGGCGAACTGCAAAGTTGTGCGGCAGTCGCGGGTCGAAACGTGCTCGGGTTGGGCATCGGCGCACCAGGTCCAGTTGATCTCGAGCGCGAGTTGCTGACCTACGCGCCGAATATGCCCTGGGAAAACATTCCACTGCAACGCCTGATCGCCGAACACCTGCCACAGATTCCCTCGAGCAAAATCTTTGTCGATAACGACGCGAACCTCGCCGCGATGAGCGAATACATGTTTGGTGATCACCGCAACAGTGGCGATTTGTTGTTCGTGCATCTGGCCTATGGCATCGGTGGTGGCATCATCAAAGACCACGAAATTTACCGTGGAGCGCACGGTTTCGCTGGCGAGATCGGACACATCAGCGTGCTTCTGAACGGACCGAAATGCGGTTGCGGTTCGCAAGGTTGCGCTGAAACGCTCTTCAGCGTTCACGCGCTCGAACGCGAAATGCTCGAGGCTGGACAGGCAATTGATTTTGCAGAACTGCTCGAGCGGTTTCAAGCCTCCGATCCAATTGCTTTGCGCGTCGTGCGCCGCGCCGCGACCTACTTGGGTGCGTACCTGGTGAATTTGGCGAACACGCTCGATCCGGCGGTGATCGTCGTCGGTGGCCTGGTTGCCGAACTGGGCGAAGCGATCCTCGAGCCTGCACGCCGCGAAATGCAACGCCGCATGTTTGGCTTGCGACACCGCACGGTTAACGTTGTCACCGGGCAGTACCGTTTGGATGCCTGCGCGATGGGGGCAGCCGGATTCGTCTGGTTGAAATTGCTTGAGACGACCGAACTTGATTGACTTGAACTGGATTGAACCCGACTGCGTACCTCAGAAACGGAGAATGATGATGAAACGCACACACAAAAACCTGCTCGCCTCGAGCCTCGCCGCGTTCGCGTTTGGACTCGTCGCACTCGCACAGAATGCAAATTCAGTCATCCCGAAATTTCTCGAGGAAACTGAATCCTCTGGCCTCTCGAGCCGTTATGAAGGCGATTACGAATTCATGGTCGGTGGCGGTGTTGCCACCTTTGATTGCAACGGCGATGACCTGCCGGAAGTTTTTTTGTCGGGCGGCACGAACAAATCGGTGTTGTACGAAAACTCGAGCCAGATCGCTGGCGCACTGCAATTCAACGTGATTCAATCTGGCCTCGAACTCGAGAATGTCACCGGTGCGTACCCGCTCGACGTGGACAGCGACGGCATCACCGATCTGATGGTTTTGCGCGTCGGTGAAAATGTTTTGTTTCGCGGCCTCGGCGACTGCCAATTTGAGAACGCCAACACAACCTGGAATTTTGCGGGCGGTGACGAATGGAGCACCAGCTTTGCCGCCACTTGGGAAAAAGGCTCGAGCCTGCCAACCCTCGCGGTTGGCAATTACATTGACCGTAACGAGATCGAACCGTGGGGTCACTGCTCGGACAATCAATTGTTCCGTCCAGAGCCTGAACGCGACGGTCGAGGACCGGCCACCGGCACGGGTTATGCCAAACCGCTCGCGCTCAAACCGAGTTACTGCGCACTCTCGATGCTGTTCACCGATTGGAACCGCTCGGGCCGCGCCAGCCTGCGCATTAGCAATGACCGCGAGTATTACAAAGGCGGACAAGAACAACTCTGGAAGCTCACGCCCGGACTGAAACCACGTCGCTTCACGGAAGCCGAAGGTTGGAAGCCACTGAAAATTTGGGGCATGGGCATCGCCAGTTACGACCTGACCGGCGACGGTTATCCCGATTACTTCATGACCTCGATGGCCGACAGCAAACTGCAAACACTCTCGAGCGGTGCGAAAACCCCAACCTACGGTGATGTCGCCTTCAAGCGTGGCGTGATCGCGCAACGCCCCTACACCGGCGATGACATTCATCCTTCGACCGGATGGCACGCGCAATTCGAAGATGTCAACAACGATGGAATGATCGACCTGTTCATCGCCAAAGGCAATGTCGCCAAGATGCCGGACTTCGCCATGCGTGACCCGAACAATCTTCTGCTCGGCAAACCCGACGGCACATTTCTTGAGGCCGGACTCGAGGCTGGCGTGGCCAGCATGGAACGCGGGCGCGGCGGATCGGTAATCGATTTGAACCGTGATGGACAACTGGATTTGATTGTCGTCAACCGTTGGGCTGCGGCGCAAGTCTGGCGCAACACCAGCACGAAACTTGGGCATTGGTTGCAAGTCAAACTTTCTCAGGACCGTGAAAACCGCAACGCAATCGGTGCGCGGCTCGAGATCAAGTTGGGCAAGAAAATTGTTCGCCGCGAAATCACTGTTGGTGGCGGACACGCGAGCGGCAACCTCGGCTGGATTCACGTCGGACTTGGTGAAGCAAAAAATGCTCGAGTGCGAATCTGCTGGCCGGATGGAAAAGCTGGACCGTGGGAAACACTCGAGGCGGACAAGTTTTATCTGCTCGAGCGGGATCAACCAGCAAGCGAGCAATAGTCTAAAAATGGTTTCGTTCCATTTGACTCAAGGTTACTGTGGGAGTCATCGATTACAAGAAGCTTGACTTCGTATTGTGATGATCGGTGGATTCAGGCATGCTTCGATGGTCGTCCAAATCGAAAATGTTGGCGCGAAGGCGTAACCTTCGATCACGAGATTGCTGCCGTCACGCACGCCAATCTCGTCGATGGATTTGAAGAGGTGATCGCTCGCACAACGCGCAAAGACATCTGACATTCCGGGCTTAACACCCATGCCGGTGATGGCGAGTTGTCCATGCTCGGGCCAACGTTCATGCATCGCAAATTGTTCCTCGCCGAGCGGTTTGCCAAGCAGTTCATACGGCTTTGAGGAAGGCTTCGAGTTGTTGGGTGATCGGTTCTGATTTGCTGGGTTGGATCATTCAAGTAGCGTGATACATGAGAAACCGGATCAAATCGGAGTCAATGACGCCATGTTCGCCCGCGCCAGGCCAGCCAATGAAACCCGAATTACTCGTGCCAGCAACTTTACGTTTGCCCTGAGGACCTCAGTCTTTCGGTGCCCAAACCCGACGGCCTTCCTCGCGTTGGACGTACCCCAATCCACCGAACGGAGTGTGCGGCACGGCCAACAGAAGCCCCTCGAGTTCCGCCTGTTCGACGATGCGGC
>JAYURE010000695.1:0-3399 GCA_043756345.1 Deinococcales bacterium
TTTTTTGGCCCCTACTCGAGTCTGATTGTTCAGGCACTCAGGAATGCGCGTTCCACGAACCAGTACAGGCCAGCGACAATCGCAAACGCAGATGCGGACCAACGAATCTGCGGCCCAATCTTCCAACGCTCGAGCCAACGCAACAGCAGGAATGCTGGGATCACCACGGCCAACTGCCCGAGTTCAACGCCGAGGTTGAAACCAACCAGTGCGACCGGAAGGCTCGAGGTGGACAGGTTCATCTCGCCGAGTAAGCCCGCGAAGCCCATGCCGTGCAACAGACCGAAAACAAAAGTGATGATCCAGCGTGAACGCTCGAGTCCAGATTTGTTGCGGCTGAAAATGTTCTCGGCGGCGACGTAGGCAATCGAAAGCGCGATGCCACTTTCAATGATTCGTCCAGGTAAAGCAATGATCCCAAGCGTTGTCAGGGCCAACGTGACTGAGTGCGCCAACGTAAATGCCGTGACGACCTTTAGCAGATACCGCAAGCCACCACCGAGTGCGATCAGTGAAAGCACAAACAGCAAGTGATCGTAACCGGTCAAAATGTGCTCGAGCCCGAGGAAGACGAAGCTTTTGAAATCAACTGGTGCGGCTCGGGTTGAATCTCCAGCCAGCGTGATTGTGTGATTTTCGGGCGTGAAGACAACGTTTTGGACATTGCCATTCTGTAAGATCGTGGCGAGACAACTGGCAGTGCTGACTCCAGGAACGAAGAGGTTGTAATCAATCTTGGCATCTCGGATCGCAGCATCAAACTTGTAACTCAACGTCAAGGTGCTGTGTGTTTTTCCGTTGACGCTCGAAGGTAATTTTAGATCCTGCATCGCCGCTGAAACCTCGAGCGTTCCAAGTTTCGTGTCATTGGTGATCTGAATTTTGCTGCCGAAGTCTTGGACGAGTCTCGTTCGATGAGTCTCGATTTCGCCTCGCTCGAGCCTGCCATTTTTGTTGTCATCGGCAAACGCGGTCAGGCCGGTCGGGTAGGTCAGCGTCATGCGAACCTCGCGCTCGGTCGTGCTGATTTCGGCGGCGGCAAGGTCGGCCCAGTGCGCTTGGGCGCTCGAGGCGAGGGCAATTGCTGCGATCATGACGAAACGGATCGATTTCACTGTGCGCCCCCCTTTTGAGAATCGAAACGCCGTGCAAATTCACGGCTCGAGTTTGGATTGATTTTCTCTGCCGAATCGAAATGCGTTTTCGCAATCTCGAGATTGCCAAGTGATCGTTCGATCTGCCCGGCGCGGTACTCGAGTTCGGCATCCTGCACGCCAACCGCTAACGCTTTTTGGATCGTGGCTCGAGCTTCTTTCAAAAATCCGGCGCGTTGTTGCGCCCAGGCGAGCACGTTCAAACTTTCCCAATCGTGACGGACGTTCAACTCGAGCTTCGCCTGCTTCAAGGCGTCGTTCACGTCCTGCGGATTTCCGCGCTCGAGCAGCACTCTGGCCAGTTCGCGGCGATGACCGAACGCGCCGCCTGTGACCTCCTTGCGCAAGACATTGACTGCATCGTTCCAGAGTTGAGCACTGTCATTTGCGTTGGTGGCCCGAGCAATTCGTGCAAGTCCGAGAATCGCGGCATGATCAAACGTCGATGGCGAACCTTTCGAGGCCGAGAGCAATTCGTTGTACTTTGCTCGAGCTTGTTCGTACTGACCCTGATGAAACTTGAGATCGGCCAATTGCATCAACGCCAACGGGTATCCCGGCGCGATTCGCAACGCCTCCTCGAGCAATCCCTTCGCCAGTTCTGGTTGTCCATGTCGTGCCGAAAACCTTGCGAACAGTGTGCGGGTGCGGGCCGAACCGAATGCATCGTCCGCCTCTTCTATCTCGAGCGCGTGCATGAAATCCTGTTTGGCAGCCTCGAGCTTTCCTTGTGTCTCGAGAATCACGGCCCGCAAGTTCAGGTTCGATTGGTTCGGCAATGCTTTGACCAGTGGTTGGACATCTCGCAATGCCGCCTCGAGATTGCCCTGAGCAAGGTTGATGCTGGCCCGAAGCGCAAGCGCCGAAGCGTTCCTCGGTTGCGTGTTCGTCACGGCTTCGATCAGTTTTAGTGCCCTCGAGAAATCATGCTGTGCCTGTGCGATCTCAGCCAGTGCGAGTTGAGCACCGGCGTTACCAATCGCTAGCGGCAGTGCTGCCAGTGACCGTTCCGCCGCCTGTTCTGCCAGTACGTACCAGGCGTTCTGCCCGCTGACTCGAGCCTTGGCGATGTACGCGCCCGCGAGTCCCGCCAAGTCAAGTCCATCGTTCGGATTGCGGTTGACCCGTTCTTGCAAAAATGCGATCTCTCGAGCGTAAGCCTTGGTGCGCGTTTCGGCGCGACGCTCGAGGTTTTGCGCGTATTTGTATTGGTACATCTCGGGCAGGTTCGAGCGGTTTTGCAGCAGTGCGAATCCGATGCCAGTCGCAATGATGGCGATTGGGACGGCTGTGATCCACGGCGCGGGTTGCTTGAGGTTCAACATCTTCTGCCTCCAGATTGATTTCGGGCTCGCTCGAGAATCTTGTTTTTCGATTCCTGATTTATTGGTTGTATTAAAATTGGGAAAAAAGTGTTGGAGGGACACAAATCGTGTCCCTCCTCGAGTCTGCGTTCAGTTCGCTTCGGCCAAGTATGGGAAGTCCGCGACCAATGGCTTGTGCTTGGTGCCACCGGCGTTCGGGCCGTCATACGAGGTGTTGTCGCTCGTAACCGCACCGTTCGAGAGCACCGAAAGCGTGATGTCGATCACGTCGTCTTTGATCATGCGTCCACGGATGGGGCTGCCGAGTTTGTTCAAGGCATTTGCGTAACCGCTAGGGCCGGTCGTGTCGATTCGCATCACATCGGGCAGGAACGCGCCGAGCAGTACGCCGGTGCGCTTCTCGTCGTTGCCGAGTGCGCCGAGGACGGCTGAGACTTCCTTGATGATCGGGGCTGCGGCTGCGCCAGCCTCTTTGTTGCCGGTCAGGACTGCGTTCTCGAAGTCTGGACCAACGGCGTTCAAGGTGTTCAAGTAATCGTTGGTCAAGACCAAACCTTCATTGACGGCAGGGCGTCCGAGGCGTTCAATCTGCATCCATTCGTCCTTCTTGTCGGGATTCGGAACGCTGATCGTTTCCCAAACATCGAAGGTCGTTGCGCCAGAGGCACCCTTGAACCAACCCATCGGCACTCGAGCGACAATCGAATTGACGTTGTATCCGGCAGTGAAATCTGCGCCTGGGCTGCGGAAGCCGACCTTCTCGCCCAATCCGGCAAGACCGGCACGAACACGGAAGAATTGTTCAACATCGAAGAAGAATGGATCTTCGCGTAGACCGGCGAAGATGCTGATGCCGCCACCCGCAGAATCGACTACAGCCTGATTGATCACCGGGCTCGAGCCAAGCGGTGTGGTCGTGA
>JAYURE010000696.1:0-3398 GCA_043756345.1 Deinococcales bacterium
GTGGCGTGGTCAAGCACCTGACCCCGATCATTCGTGGCGATGTGGACTCGAGACTCGCGGCGCAATTCAAAGCCGATCCGATGCGGGCGCAACTGACCGTCGTGGACATTCACAGTTTGAACGCTTACGCGCAAATGTTCGTGGTTGGCGTGATCTTGAAACAACTCTTCGACCAGCGCGAACGGCAAGGCTCGAGAACGCCGTACATGTTTATTGTCTTGGACGAGTTGAACAAGTACGCGCCACGCGAGGGTGAAAGCCCAATCAAGGATGTGCTTCTTGACATCGCCGAACGTGGACGCAGCTTGGGCATCATTTTGATTGGGGCGCAACAAACGGCCAGTGAGGTCGAACGCCGGATCGTCAGCAACGCCAGCATTCGCGTCGTCGGTCGCCTCGATCCCGCCGAGGCCGAACGGCCCGAGTACCGGTTTTTGCCCGGAGCCTTCCGGCTTCGCGCCAGCATTTTGCAACCGGGGACAATGATCGTGCAGCAACCCGAAGTACCAAGTCCAGTCATGGTCACGTTTCCGTTCCCGGCGTGGGCCACCCGAAAAGATGAGGTCGCGGCAGACCTCGAGGGTGCCGCGAAAACCGAAGAGGATTGGTTGGCATAGACGCATCTTTCAATGTTACAGTTGGCGCTGGAGGATGTCTGATGCGTCGAATTTTGTTCATGCTGCTTCTATTTTTGAGTGCTTGTGCGCCAACCCAAGTGGGCACGGGTGCGTTTGCTCCGTTCACAGCCAACGATAGTCAGGTAGGCATTCCAGGACCTGGGATTTGGTATGTCAAAGTCAGAACGTTCATGTCGATTCCGATTTCGATTCGCAACAAAGCCTTTGATGACAAGATTACGTACCCCGACATTCGGGTTGGTTTTTCCCGCACCGAATCTGGCGATTGGATCAAGGTTGATAGCACCAAGGTTCCAGACGGTTGGGGTCTCGAGCTTGCCCGTCAGGAACTTACCCGCAGCATTTCGGATGTGGATGAAAGCGGCGGCTCGAAGACGTATACCTTCAGTGATGGACTCAATTTGGTGTTCAAAGTTGTGGTGCCCAACGGTGTCACTTCTGGTTCTTTTCCTCTGGGCGCACAGCTTGGGTTGTACGCTTCGGCAGAAAAAGGTGTCGCTGGCTTTTTGGTTAATTTGGGCGCGAAAGACAAATCGATTCCGCAGTAACGGCTCATTCCAAATCGTTTCAATCCAAATCGTTTCAATCCAAATCGTTTGTCCGCCACCCGAGACACAACTGGGTGGCGGACTGTTTTTGCGAGAATCTCGATGGCAATTTGGTTTGTCGCCTCGAGCCTCAAACATCCACTTGGTGCCATTGTTGATTTCAGGCAGCATCTGGCAAATCTCGAGCGTGTTGCAAAGATTTGCTTGCCCAAATTTGCGCTTGCGTCAAGTATGGTTTTTTGCTCATGAGACGTTTTGGATGTTGTGCTTTTTCGCAATGTCTCGAGCACTTCTCCGGCGTTCATTGTTAATTTGCGTCGGTGAGGTAGCAATTTCGTGTTTTGAACCTACTTCAGTTTTCCCTGTGCTGGACGTTAAATGAAGGTTATTTTATCTGGCCTTCATGTTTTTGGTGGGAAATATGATCACGTCTTCATTCTGGCCTCATCTTTTAAATACCCAGTAACAGCGGGTCTTTTCCCTCCAACCAGAATCGGGCTCGAGAAACATCCTGAATGGATCCGCATTCAGGCCGCAATCTTGGGATCGTGATCCGCTTGCCAACCCCTTCCCCCGGAGGAACCATGAAATTGAAACTGTACGTTCTCGCCATCGTGCTGGCCCTATCGTTTGTGGCCTGCCAGTCGCCACAAACGCCAACACCCGTCTCGACAACAGAAACTTCGCGCATACCAGTACCAGAACCTCAAGGTCGGCTGCAAGCCGAGGCGATCTCGAGCAGCGCGGTGCAACTCGATTGGACCAGTCCAGCAGCGGAGGCGTCCTTCAACCTCGAGCGTCAATCTGTAACGTTTGGCATTGAGGCGATTGGTGTGATTGAGGGTTTAAGTTTCACGGACACCGACCTGGTGCCGGGTGAGACGTACACGTATCGGCTCACTTCAAGCAATGGCAATGGGAATGCTGTGCTCGAGTCCGTACCGGTTCGTTTGCCCACCTCAGATCTCATTGCGGGCGAATTGACGGCCCAGGCGGTCAATTCGGTTTCGATCAAACCTAACAAACCACCGACCATCCTGACGAATCAGAAAATCAGCTTCACGGCAACTACCAATGGTGATGCTGCGAACCGGGTGCGTTGGGAAAAAACGGGTGGTTCGCTCTCGATCAACAACAACAAAGCGGTTTTTTCTTCCGCGCTCGAGGGCAGCTTCACCGTGCGGGCGATCAGTCGGGCCAACTCGAGCAAACGGGCCAGCGTCAGCATTCGGGTGCAAAAAGGCATCGTCTATGGCATCGGTTTGCAGGCCGTGCCGAACACCATCACCTTGGGTGGCACGAGCCGACTCGAGGTTTTCTTTGATGGGCGCGGCTCGTATGGGACGGGCATCAATTTTGTGGTTTCGCCAAACACAGGCAGTTTGAACAATGTTGGTGGCAACAAATACGATTTCAAACCCGGCGCATCCGGCACGTACAACATCAAAGCGATCAGCGCGTTCAACTCGAGTAAATCTGCCAGCATCAGCGTGTACGTCAATCCTGTCAGTCAACCGACCCTTTCAGGTTTGCAATTGACGGCGAATCCTGCCACCGTGAATGTCAATCAATCCTCGAGCCTGAGTGTGAGCTTCAATGGCACTGGGAATTTTGGGCGCGGCGTGACCTGGAGCGTCTTGCCGTCTGGAACGGTAGCAGGATCTGGCACTGGATCTGGACCGTTCAGTTTCAGTTCTGGCACGCCAGGCACGTACTTGATCAAAGCCACCAGCACTTTCGATGCCAGCAAATCCTCGAGCACCAGCGTGACCGTTCGGGCAAGCACTGCAAGTCCAGGTTTGGGCAAATGGTCGAACGTGATTTCACTGCCGGTGCCGCCAGTGCATGCCGTGGTTTTACCGACTGGGAAAGTGCTGTTCTGGGAGTACGACGAGGATCACAACACCGCCTACAAGACCAGAACCTTCCTCTGGGATGTGCTGGGCAACTCGAGCCCGACGCAGATCAACAACGCCGAAACCCGTATTTTTTGCAGCGGGCATTCACTGCTGGCCGATGGGCGTTTGCTCGCCATGGGTGGACTGCTCGGTCCGGCCAATGCCAATGGCGGTCGGTATCTGGGCTCGAAAACCTCGAGTTTCTTTGACCCGAACACGCTTGCCTGGAGCAAAGGTCCGAACATGAAATTCGCCCGTTTTTACCCAAGCACCACCGTGCTGGGCAACGGCGATGTGCTCTCGATTGCTGGCAC
>JAYURE010000697.1:0-3387 GCA_043756345.1 Deinococcales bacterium
GATCCTAACCATGCACCTTGCGGGCAGGATCGCTTACGGGCTGTTCGCGCTTGAACTTTTCACTTTCCATCTCTGAGCCTCAGTTCCAATCTGAGGCCGCACCCCTGCTCGAGGGGCTGTTTCGGCATACACCCGAAGGTCTTCATCCCTCCACCATCATTCCCGATTTGCTTGTGCTCTGGTATCGTCTCGCAGAGGGTTCTCGAGGAGGCTTCATGCGGCACGGGCGGATGGAATTTCATGTTTCACGGGCGGCCAGGGATTTTTATGGCTTCGATCAAAACCTTTTTTCCAGCAATGGCAATGTGATTTTTGCAAATTTCATGGCGGCCAGAAATTTTGCGGCCCGCATGAATGCCAAGCGTGACTTGGTGAACTTCCCGGATTCGGCGGTCAGGCCATCTCAGGTCAACGCGATGGGTCTGATCGATGAGATGCTGCATTTGCTGCTCGAGCAGTACCGCAAGACGCACGCACCGAGCCTGATGCGCGATGCCCTGCTGGATTTGGCGGGCAAGGTCAGTCCTGAACGCCTCGAGAAAACCCTGGCGCATTTCGCCAGTTCGTTCCCAGCCGTGCGCGTCTACCGTGGCGAACAGCCGCTCGAGACGTACTTGGCGGGTGCAACCGATGGCCTCCCCAACCGTGAGATCGTTTTAGAGGAATTGCTGATGCTGTACATGGCGAATGCGAACCCGGCGTTCAATCCGTTCCTGGAATTGTTTGACGATGCCACGCTCGAACTCGAGACGGCCTACCCAGAAATCGTTCGTCATTTGCAAGCTTTTCTAGAGAGCAAGCCAGGCTTCAAAGCATCCGGGAATCTATCGATCTGGAAGGTCCTGCGCCTGCCCGCTCTGACGCATCCAGATTCGCTCGAGGGGCAACTCGAGTACCTGCTTGCAACCTTTGGCGAAATGCTGGTCGATTTCAAGATTCGTGTGCTCTCGAGCCTGGATACCATCCGTGAGGAGGGCCGCTACTTTCACCGTCCCACCGGTCCTGGTGTCGGCATGGGCGGCGATGTTCACATTCAAACCGTCAATGCCGCCATGCTCGAGGAGGAACCCGAGGCGTTCACCATGGACCGCGAATGGATGCCGAACTTGGTCTTGATCGCCAAGAATGCGTTCGTTTGGTTGGATCAACTTTCCAAAATCTATGGGCGTCCGATCAACACGCTTGATGCCGTACCGGACGAAGAACTCGACAAACTTGCCTCGAGCGGCGTGACCGGCTTATGGCTGATCGGATTGTGGGAACGTTCGCACGCCAGCAAGGAAATCAAGCAGCGCATGGGCAACTCGGAGGCGGTCGCCTCGGCGTATTCGCTGTTTGATTACGCGATAGCGCATGATTTGGGCGGCGATGGCGCGGTGGACAATTTGCGTTCTCGCGCTTGGGCTCGAGGGATTCGCATGGCTTCGGACATGGTTCCGAACCACGTCGGCATCGACGGCAAATGGGTGATCGATCATCCAGATTGGTTCGTCAGTTTGCCGTATAGCCCATTCCCGAGTTACACCTTCAACAGCGCGGACCTCTCAACCGACTCGAGGGTGGCGATCCATCTCGAGGACCATTACTACGATCATTCGGATGCGGCGGTTGTGTTTAAGCGTGTGGACCGTTGGACGGGTGGCGAATCGTACATCTATCACGGCAACGACGGCACGAGCCTGCCCTGGAACGACACGGCGCAACTCAATTACCTCAATCCCGAGGCTCGAGAGGCGGTCATTCAAACGATCTTGCATGTGGCCCGGAACTTTCCGGTGATTCGTTTCGATGCCGCGATGACGCTCGCCAAAAAGCACATTCAACGCCTGTGGTTCCCCGAACCCGGCTCTGGTGGCGGCATCGCCTCTCGAGCCGAGCATGGCCTGACCAAAGCCGATTTCGACAAGGCGATTCCGCTCGAGTTCTGGCGTGAAGTCGTGGACCGTTGCGCTGTCGAAACGCCGGACACGCTCCTGTTGGCCGAAGCCTTCTGGATGATGGAAGGTTACTTCGTGCGCAGTTTGGGCATGCACCGCGTTTACAATTCCGCCTTCATGAACATGCTGCGCGACGAGAAAAATGGCGAGTACCGCCAGATTTTGAAAACCACGCTCGAGTTTGAGCCAGAGATTCTGAAGCGATTCGTCAACTTCATGAACAACCCCGATGAACGCACATCGGTCGATCAGTTCGGCAAGGGTGACAAGTATTTCGGCGTCGCCACACTGATGTCCACACTGCCTGGATTGCCGATGCTCGGGCACGGGCAGATTGAGGGCTTTACTGAAAAATATGGCATGGAATACCGCCGCGCCTACTACGACGAACAGATCGACACGGGCCTGGTCGAGTATCACGGCACGCAGATTTTCCCGCTGCTCAAACGCCGTCACGTTTTTGCCGACACCGCGAATTTTGTGCTTTACGATTTCGGCAGTGAACACGGCACGCAAGAAGATGTCTACGCCTACTCCAACGCGCACGGCAACGACCGCGCTGTTATCATTTACAACAACCGTCATGGTGATGCTCGAGGTTGGGTCAACGTTGGGCGTGGCGGCAAGAACCGTGTGTGCAGCCTTGGCGATGCGCTCGCACTTTCGAGCAGCGATCAGTCGGGTCTAAATCAAACCTATGTGATCTGGCGTGAAGTCTCGAGCGGACAAGAATTCATTCGCCACAGCAAAGATGTGCGCGATCAAGGCTTATATCTCGAGTTGGGCGCGTATGGTCGGGCCGTGATGCTCGACTGGCGCGAGGTTCATGATTTCGATGGTCGTTATGCTCGTGTCAACGATGCGCTTGGTAGTCGCGGCTGCTCGAGCATCGAGAACGAGGTTCACAACTTGCGCTTGCGTCCCGTGCTCGAGCCGTGGCGCGAACTGATCGCGTTGTTCCCAAAACTCTACGCGGTACGCTCACAGGTCGAATTGTTGCCCGAAGCGCCGAAAGCCAAAACGGGTGCGATGGCGACGGTCGCCGAGCAACCCAGCACAAGTCAACCCGCCACGAAACAGGAAATTCTCGGGGAGGCCGAAGCCAAAGCCAAAGCCTTCGCCGATGCGCTCGAGGCGTTCGTGGGTCGAGAACTTGCCGGAAGCAGTTTCTCGCGTCAGGTGCGCCGCGAACTCGAGGTGGCACTGAGCCTGCCCGTTCATGTCGAAATGCTTGAAGCGGTCGAGGGTCAACTCGAACCGGAACTCAGTTTCGCCGTGGTCTTCGGCTGGGCCTGCTGTAACTCCCTCGGCCTGCTCGAAGAGGACTGGGATTTGTCCACGCAAATCATGGACGAATACGGATTGACCCGTGCGCTCGAGGATCAACTCAGGGCCTTGAGTGATGATGAACCCGGTTCGGTCGCTTTCTGCTCGAGCGATCCAAGTTGGG
>JAYURE010000698.1:0-3384 GCA_043756345.1 Deinococcales bacterium
CCCGCATCGGGAACGTTTGGCGTGTCCAATTTTCGCATCGGCAAAAAACGCGATGGTGTGCGCGTCGGGTTGGTGCTGCATGATGTTTTCACCGGGCCGCTGGCGCTCTCGTTTGGGGTCAGTTGGACGCAAGCCAATTGGCAAATCGCTTTGTTTCAACCCAAGAACAATGATGGAGATGACACGTTGCAGGCCAGTGTTTCGGGCAGCCTCGGCAACGGTTTCGGATACGGCCTGCTTCTCAATTCGGGCCGCAACCTCCTCAGTTTTGATCAACCACGCGGAGCACGTGGTTTCGAGTTGCTGCGTGGCAACTACACGCTCGAGCAGGCGGGCAGCGAAAACATTCTCGAGGTGCCACACAATTACAAACTGCGTCAAGTCTTCGAGGTCGGACAGGTTTGGCAGGAGGCATCAAGCTCGCCCGATCTGGCCTTGCCGCACACCCGTGATCAACTCGCAGCCTATGCTGCCGTGGGTTTGGGAGCCGGTTTTGATGCCAGCGCCGCCGGGTTCTCCTGGGAGGCTCGAGCCAACCTCAACGCCTACGAATTCACACCCAGCCTGAGCAACGGTTCTCGGCCCGATCCGACCTTCACCTCGAGCCTCAGTTTCGATGCGGGCCTGAAATACGCCACGGATTGGTTTTCAACGGGCGTCAACTTTGGGTTTCGCCAACCGCTCGAGAACACCTATGCACGCACGTACTCAACCGCAGGATCGCTGACGCTGCCGTTCATTCGCCGGTTCGGACTCGAGGAGTACACCCGCACCGGTTTTTTCGTGCGCTTCAATCCCAGCATCGCAGCACCAGAACCCGGTTACGCCGGTTTGAGTCTCGAGAACCCCGCGATCAGTTTCGCGCTCGAAGTCAACGCCCGCAAGTTCAATTCGATCAACGAGATCTGTCGTGTTTGCAAAATCGCGGGCAGTTTCGACCTCAATGTTTACGATGGTCCGCCGTTCATGGACACCTTCGGTCGGGCGCTGGCGCTGCCGATCTTGACGATCACGCCGTTTGCCGCTTACGATTTCGCTTTTCTGCCCGGTGTGCAAATTGGACAGTTCGGCACGAACTTGACCGTTTACACCGCCAGTCTGGGCTTCACGCTCGGTTTGACCTATGAAACGCAACGCAACTTGGACGACATCACCAGCGGCGCGTGGAAGTTTGGCTTCAGCGCAAAAATCCGTTAGCTCGAGCAAAAATTGTCGGCCAGAAAGTCGCGGGTGCAGCCGTAAAATGGGACTTGCTGGTTCTTGAGCAAAAATCAGTGGAAGGTGGAAAGTGCGTCAGGCTCGAGCCTTTTCTTTTCACTTTGAACTTTCTACTTTCAACTTCTGGTCCTTGTTCCAATCTGAGGCTGTACCCGAAAGTCGCTGCATTTCGACTTCCCTTCGCTCGCCTGATAGACTCTTGCCATGGACGAAAAGAATAAGCTCGATGCGTACCTCGAGAACCTCGGCATCAGTGACGAGGACGAGAGCGCCAAACCCTCGCTTCCAGCCAGCCAGACTGCGCCCAGCATGTCACCGGTCTCAACCCGGCCCCTTGAATCGGTCGAATCTTCCGGTCCAGCTTCCGGCCAATCTTCTGGACCAAGCGACGAGAGCCGCATGAACCGCTTGGTCGCCTCGAGCGACGCGATCATCGAAGATTTCCTTTCGGGAATGCTGGTCTACATCGATCCGGGTTACACGGTTTCGGCCCGGACCCGCAACGACACGATCAATGCCGAAATTTTGGGTGGCGATCCGGGTAAAGTCATCGGACGCGAAGGCCGCACGCTCGCCGCGATTGAATTCCTGGCGAACACCGTCATCGCCAAAGAACAGGGTCACGGCGGACCTCGAGTCAGTGTCGATGCCGCTGGATACCGTCGTCGTCACGAGGAACGCCTGCTCGATCAGGCCCGCCGTCACGCCGCGAAAGTGCGCAAAAGTGGCGAGGACATGGAACTCGAACCGATGAACGCCGCCGACCGGCGGATCATTCACATCGCCCTGAAAGAGGATGCGTTCGTGATGACCGAATCCGTCGGTGAGGGCCGCGACCGACGCCTCGTGATCAAAGCGCGGTAAGGCACAGGTGAAAGGTCAAAGGTTAAAGGTCAAGAGTAGGGCTCGAGCGAAATGGCTCGAGCCTGATTTTCGTCGTTTCTCATCGCTCATTGCTCATCGCTCATTGCGTAAACCATGACCGTTGGGCAGAAGCTCGAGGAATTGATTGCGCGATTTTCCTGTGCCGGAATTGCCAGCCCGAAAGTCGATGCCGAATGGTTGATTGAGGACACGCTCGGTTGGTCACGCATGCGCCGGGTGCTTGAGGCGGAAATCGTTTTGAGTCCCAAGAAACTCGAAGTGATCGAATCGCTGGCGGTTCGACGTGAGGCTCGAGAGCCGCTGCAATGGATTCTCGGCAGCACCGAATTTTACGGTTTGAAGATCCACGTGCGATCTGGCGTGCTGATTCCACGGCCCGAAACCGAACGCCTGGTTGAACTCGCGCTCGAACGATTGCGGGTCATGCCTGGAACACCTCGGGTGCTCGATTTGGGTTGCGGCACGGGTGCGATTGCCTTGTGCATCAAGTCCGAACAACCTCGAGCAAATGTTCTGGCGAGCGACATCAACCCGGAAGCGATCAAGCTCACGCTCGAGAATGCAACGCGGCTGAACCTCGAGATCGAAGTGCGCGAAACATCGTTGTTTGATGGGATTGAAGGTCGGTTTGATTTGATTGTTTCCAACCCGCCGTACTTGCCAGAATTGGATGCCGAACACCTCGAGCCTGAGGTGCAACGCGAACCGGTAGATGCACTCTTCTCCGGTCATGATGGTCTGGACTTGGCCCGAGCGCTCGTCAGAATTGCTCGAGAACGCCTCGGGCCTAGCGGCTGGTTGCTGCTTGAGCTTGACCCACGTAACGCGCCCACAATGCGTCATGAACTCGAGGATGCCGGATGGCGGGCAAAGCTTGAATCAGATTTGACCGGACGCGAACGTTTCATTGTGGCGCGACCCAAAGCTCGGGAATCGCTGTGAATCCGGCCCGTTTGATGGTTTCAAAACTGGCCTCCTCGAGCTTTGGGGTCCAATCGCCCTCGACTGGGAATTCCAGGCCGGAATAATTGATTGATTTCGCCAAAAGCTTGTTCGCGGCGAACGCGAGTTCGCGTCCCGTCGCTTGGGCTTGCAGGCCCGAGCTTGAATCCGAGGTTGCACTCGAGCTTGGGTTCGTCTCGAGCGCGTCTTTGTTGCCGGTGCAGGCGTTCAGTGTGAACGCACCCATGCCGAGGATCGCTGTGAGCAGCAGTGCCTTTTTGATGGCCTTGTTCATGATGGACCTCTTGGTGTCGTGATTCAGAACGGATGCGGTCGTGT
>JAYURE010000699.1:0-9545 GCA_043756345.1 Deinococcales bacterium
ATTTCGAGTGTGAAACCAGAGGAATTGAGTCGATTCCAGTCGTAAACGCACTTTTTTATGGGTTGCGTCGAGACGTGTCCCATTCTGCGGCTGCACCCAACGCACATCGTATTTCGGGTGCAGCCGCAAATTGGGACAAGGATCAGAAGTAGAAAGTGGAAAGTTCAAAGTGGAAAGAAGAACCTCGAGCTTCACTCACTTTCCACCTTCCACTTTTCACTGCTTTTGACCCTAACCATGCACCTTCTTGCCGCTAAACCAGCACCTGACGGGCTTGCGGCGCTTGCGGGCAGGTTCGCTTTCTGCTCAAAAACCAGTCAGTCCCATTTCAGGGCTGTACCCAACGCACATGGTTGGCAGCGTTTGGCTTGGAAGGCCCGAAGTGACTGGCTCGAGCCTCCCAGAATTGACGAGCGGAGTGCAGACTCGAGGATTGAGCGCTTTTTGTGCGCGAGATCACCACCGGGAATCAATACTAAAGTGATATCATACTGATAACCAAGGGCAAGCAAGCACTCCCGCCCTGGAGGACAACATGAACCCAACCGGTAGCAGCAACACCAGCAACGAACGCCAAGCCACCAAAGTCAACGGCTATACCTTCTTCATCGTGGGACTCATCCTGCTTGTTGCGGGTGGCTATGTCTTTATTCAAGGTGCATCTCAAGACAATGGACTCGTTTTGGTTGGCGGACTGATCCTTTTCGCGCTCGGCATCTTGATCCTCAGCGGGCTGTTCGTCGTCCAACCCAACGAGGCTCGAGTCTTGACGCTGTTCGGACAGTACGCCGGAAGTGTTCGCAATGACGGCCTGTGGTGGGTCAATCCGTTCACCAGCAAAAAGAAAATCAGCCTGAGAGTGCGCAACTTCCAATCCGAAAAGATGAAGGTCAATGATTTCAACGGCAATCCCATCGAAATCGCCGCCGTGATCGTCTGGCGTGTCGTGGACAGCGCCAAAGCCTTATTCGATGTTGAAAACTACGAAACCTTCGTCACCATTCAGGCCGAAACCGCAATTCGAAACATCTCGACCAAATACCCATACGAAACCCATGATGGCGACAATGCCCACAGCCTGCGCAGCCACCCGGACGAGGTTGGCGACGCCCTCAAGCACGAACTGCACTCACGGCTCGAGATTGCTGGGCTCGAGGTTATGGAAACCCGACTCTCGCACCTGGCCTACGCCGCCGAGATTGCGCAAGCGATGCTGCGCCGCCAACAGGCCGAAGCCGTGATCGCCGCCCGCCAAAAGATCGTTGATGGTGCCGTCGGCATGGTCGAGATTGCACTCAAACGTCTTCAGGCCGAAGGTGTGGTCAATCTGGACGAGGAACGCAAAGCCGCAATGGTCAATAACCTGATGGTTGCGCTGGTCAGCGAATCGAATGCACAACCCGTGATCAACACCGGATCGCTGTACTGACATGCTCGAGCCTGAACCCGTCCACCTCGAGCCGGTGCGCGAACTCGTAAACCTCGAGCCGGTGCGCGAACTCGTAAACCTCGAGCCTCGCCGTGAAACCTGGGGGTGACGCATGGCTGAGAAGAAAAAATTCCTGCTGCGTATCGACCCGGACCTCTATGACGCCCTCGAGCGTTGGGCGAGCGATGAATTTCGCAGTGCCAATTCGCAGATTGAATTCCTGCTCCGGAAGGCTGCCAAAACTGCGGGTAAGTTGAAAAAGGATGCGCCCGAAACCCCGAGTCAAGACGAGTGAAGAAATTGGCTCGAGCACAGGAGGTTCCCGATGTTTATAGCAATTCGATTGATCATTGTCTTCACTGCATTGATGTTTTGGAACAACGCCAATGCCGCCGAAGAACTCGTGCTCGCAACCCCAAACGGCAACCTTTCAAGCACACTCGAGTTGCCAAATGGTTCAGGTCCATTTCCGGTCGTTCTGATGATCGCGGGCTCGGGACCAACAGACCGTAACGGCAACAACGCCAGCGGATTGCAAACGAACGCCTACAAGTTGCTCGCCGAAGGACTCGCCAAGAACAATGTCGCAAGCTTGCGTTTCGACAAGCGTGGGATCGGCAAAAGCTCGAGCGCCGCAACAAGCGAAGCGAGCCTGCGATTTGAAACTTACGTCAACGATGCTGTCGCTTGGCTCGAATTGCTTGGTAAAGACTCGAGGTTCAGCAAACGGTTTGTGATCGGTCACAGCGAGGGATCACTGATTGGAATGCTCGCGGCTCAAAAAACACGAATTGACGGATTTATTTCCATCGCTGGGGCGGGCCGAAGCATCGACGAAATTCTGCTCGAGCAACTTGCCGCACAACTTCCAGCCGATCAACTCGAGGAAACGCGACGTATTCTGGGCGAATTAAAGGCGGGACGTAGCATCGCGCATCCCGAGGAGAAACTCGGAGCACAACTCGCCGCCATCCTGTTTCGCCCCAGCGTGCAACCGTACCTGATCTCGTGGTTGAAGTACGATCCGGCACTCGAGTTGGCCAAATTGAAAACCTCGAGTTTGATCATTCAGGGGACAACCGATGTTCAGGTCAGTCTGAAAGACGCCGAAAGGCTTGCCAGCGCGATTTCGCAAAAACCAGTGCTGATTGGCGGGATGAATCACGTTTTCAAAAACGCAACGCTCGAGCCCGCGTCACAAAATCCGACGTATACCAATCCAGATTTGCCGCTCGTTCCCAATTTGCTCGAGGTTATCTTGAAATTCATCAAGGCGAATTGAAATCTCGAGTTTGTGATGCAAACAAGCGGATCGCCAGTTGACATTTTGGCGATCCGCGCATCAGATTGAAGACTCGAGTTTAGACGCTGAAACCAAACATTCGCATCTGCCGTTTGCCATCCTCGGTCATTTTGTGTGTGCCCCATGGTGGAGTCCAGATAAAATCAACATTGACTCCGGTCACACCCTCGAGTCGCATCAAGGCCAGTTCCGCATCCGCCTTGATCATGTCTTGGACCGGGCAACCGACGCTGGTCAGGGTCATTTCGATATCGACCACGCCAGAATCAGAAACCTCGCATTTGTAAACCAAACCAAGATCGACGATGTTCACCGGAATCTCGGGATCTTTGACGACTTTCAACGCCTCGAGCGCCATCTCTCGAGTTACCGGGCCGCCTGCCGCAACTTCTGTTTCGTTCGTTTCGACGATTTCACTCATGATGCGCCTCCAAGTTCAACCGGAAGCCCTGCGGCATTCCAAGCATTGATGCCACCCTCGAGGTTGGTGACGCGATACCCGTGCTGGGCTGCAAACTGTGCGGCTTGGGCACTGCGCACGCCTCCGGCACACATCAGCACGACCTCGTGCTCTTGCGGCAATTCTGTGTACCGTTGTGCAAATTCAGAAAGAGGAATCAAGACGGCTCCCGGCACTCGAGCCTGAGCAAACTCGTCGCTTTCACGCACGTCGATCAGGGCGGCTCCGGCTTGGACGCGGCGTTGGGCCTCTTTGGGTTCGATGCGGTCAAACATGACTGGATTCTAACTCGGGCTCGAGCTTGGGTTTGTAGTCCTCGCGTCCCGGCAATTCCAAACCGACCGGCAGGCCAATCGATTCCATCCAGGCGCGGAAGGCTTCGACACCTCGGGCGTAGAGAAGCGGGCGGCGTTCGCGCTTGCCGAGTTTCTTGCGGTTCTGCCATTCGGCAGGAACCCGTTCACGCTCGAGTTCGGGCACGAGTGCCCAATTTGTGTTCATCGGTTGGAAGTTCTTGCTCTCAGCAGTCGCCAGGAAGCGCACCAATGCCCCCAGCATCGAAGTCTGCGGCGGAACACCAGGCTCGAGGCCTGAGGCGAGCCTGGCGGCATTCAGACCCGCCAACCAGCCTGTCGCGGCACTCTCGAGGTAGCCCTCTGTGCCCGCCAGCACGCCAGCCGTGAACAACCGTGGTTCCTCCTTGAACTGCAACGTCGGCCCGAGCAACTTGGGGGCACACAAATACGTGTTGCGGTGCATCACGCCGTACCGAGCAATCTCGGCATTCTCGAGGCCAGGAATCAAACGCACGACCTCAAGTTGATCGCCCCATTTCAGACCAGTTTGGAATCCGACCAAGCTCCACAATCGACCTTCGAGATCCTCTTGCCGCAATTGTGCCACCGCGTAAGGCTCGCGGCCCGTGCGCGGATCGGGCAGACCCTTCGGCTTGAGTGGCCCAAAACGCGGCGTGTCCACCCCGCGACGTGCAATCTCCTCAATCGGCATGCAGCCCTCAAAAAACTCGAGTTTTTCCCAATCGTGCGGCGTGTGCGAACGTGCCCGCTCGAGCGCCGCGTGAAACCACAGGTACTCGTCACGGTCAAACGGGCAATTCAGGTAATCCGCCTCCTGACCGTAACGGCCCATCCGATACGCGATGGTCGTGTTGATGCTCTCAAACTCGAGGACTGGCGCGGCAGCATCGTAAAACGCGAGGTGATCGCCACCCGTGAAACGCTCGAGGTCTTTGGCCAACGCATCAGAGGTCAGAGGCCCGGTCGCAATCACCACGATGCCTTCCGGGACACGCTCGAGTTCCTCTTTGTGAAACACGATCAGTGAATGCGCCTCGAGCGAATCGGTGATCGTCTGTGCGAAACCTTCACGCTCAACCGCCAAGGCATTTCCAGCCGGAACCCGGTTTTGGTATGCGGCCTGCATGACCATCGCGCCAGCCTCGCGCAATTCGGCCTGCAACAATCCCTTGGCATTGCCTTCACCCTCACCGCCGAGGCTGTTGCTGCACACCAACTCGGACGCTTTATCGCTGCGATGCGCGGGCGTCATCTTCGCGGGTCGCATCTCGTACAAATGCACACGAACACCTTGATTGGCGGCGGCAAGCGCGGCCTGAGAACCGGCCAGCCCCGCACCGATCACCGTGATTTCTTTCAAACTCGAATCGTTCACCCCAGCAGTCTACTCGAGGCTGGTGAGTCGGACGAACCGTTGTAAAATGCCTGCGCTTGAGGGTTGTCAATCCTCAGATTGAGCGACCAGACCAAGTTTCGTTCGGGCCAGCTTGCGAAGGAATCCCGCAGCGTCAAAAAGTTGTTGCGCCTCATCACGGGTTGGTTCGGCGATATCGGCGGGATAGCGGCTGATCGGGGTCACTCGCGTCAGCAGGTCAGCGGCGATCCATTCACGGCTCGAGCGTGAAATATTCGCATCAATGCTGAGCAATAGGTCTTTGAGGTTGTGGGTTCGGGACGGTTCCTGCCCGGTGAACAAGAGCACCGACTTCAAGTATTTTTCGACGCTCTGAATCATCAGGTACGTGGCTTGGGTCGGCAAGTCAGGAAGCAGCAGTTGCGTACCGGCCCAATCGTTCTCGGCGTAAACCACCCAGTCTCGCCATTCGCTCGAATCAGCCATGAACAACCTCGGTGCCAGCATCTCGAGATTCAAACAGAACGATGCCTTCGCGTTGCGCTACCCGAGCGATGATTGAACGGCCAGTCAGGTGATCGCTGAATCGCATCGGCAGCAAATCCATTGGCATTCGGTATCCGGCATCGAAGAGTGCTTCCGAAGCTTTGCGTGTGGCTTCAATTTGTTCAAATAGGGTTTTGCCAAACTCGTGGTCGGCCATGACTAGAAGCAAATCCAAATCCGAATCCGCGTGCGCTTGACCTCGAGCGACACTGCCGAACAGAATCACTTTTTTCGCACCAGATGCTCGAGCAGAGATTTCGGCAATGGTCCGCAACGTCTCGAGGTCCGTGGGGACCGAGGCTTGAAGTGTGTGTGAAGTTGGGAAGGATAGCATCTACTTGCCGATCACTTGCCGATCACCGAGTCCCGCATTGAAGGTTGCTTCGACGAGATCAAGCGTTTGCGCAACAGGCTTGTCCCAGATCCCAGCGCGGTCCGATTCGTAATTTTTTCTCCACGCTTGATAGGCGGACTGAAAATCTGCTTTCGGACTTTGTTGCCCCACGATTTTGATTGCGCTCAGTTTGAGTGCTGACTCCCCAAACGGCAGGCTCGAGAAAACGTCCTGTGGTTTGTTGGGCAGTTTGTCGTTTTTGAATTTCAGACCTTCGATGCGGACATGCACGATGACGGTCAACCGATCACCGAGTTCTACTTTGTTAATCACCAATCTCGAGTCGGGTTCATTGGGACGGGTTTTGTAACTCCAGATTTGACCGACCTGAAAGATCGAAATTTTCGTGTCGATCATTGACCTCTTGTTGCAGGCAACCAAGCGCACAAGTGCGACCAGACAGGCCAATTTGAGGAAGTTTTTCATGAACCAAACCCCATGCGCGGGTGCCTGAAGTCAAAGGTCATAGACACCCGCACAAATTCAATCCGCCAGCGCCCTCGAGAGTCGCTGCACACCCTCTTTGATCTCATCCGGTGTCGGCGTGCTGAAACTAAGTCGCAAGTAATTCCCACGTTTCGCATCCGGGAAGAACGGTTGTCCCGGCACGAACACGACCTTTTCATCAATCGCTTTTTGCACCAATTTGTACGTGTCCACACCTTCCGCCATTTTCGCCCACAAGAACATGCCGCCCTCAGGTTTGTTGTATTCCAAAACCCCCGCTGGAATGTGCTTCTCGAGTTCTTCCATCATGGTCGTGCCGCGCAAGCGGTAACTGTCTTGAATGCGTGGCAAGTTGTCCTGCAATCGTCCACTTTCCAGGTAGTAATGCGAGACGAACTGATTGAAGGTGCTGGTGTGCAAATCGCCCGCTTGCTTGGCGATCAAGACTTTTTGCCGCAACGCTTGAGGCAACGCCATCCAAGCGATGCGCAATCCTGGCGCGAGGATTTTCGAGAGTGTGCTGAAGCTCGCCACCCATTCTTTGGACCCTGGAACCTCATCGACCAATCCAATGATCGGTGCGATTGGTGTGCCAGAAAAACGCAAGTCCGAGTACGGATCGTCCTCGACCAACAAGACCTGATGCTTGACGGCAATCTCGAGCATTTTCTTGCGCCGCTCGAGGCTCAGTGTTGCACCGGTCGGATTGGAGAAGGTGGCGACCGTGTAGATAAACTTGGCGGGCTTCCCGTCGCGTTTGGCCTCCTCGAGTGCGCGTTCGAGGTCTTCTGGAATCATGCCGTCTCGGTCCACTTCCACGCCGCGCATGTCGGCCTGGTACAACTCGAAGACTTGCACGGCGGCCAGGTAACTTGGGCGCTCGAGGATCACGACATCGCCCGGATCGAGCATGATTTTGCCGATCAAATCGATGCCTTGTTGCGAGCCGTTGGTGATCACCAAATCGTCCGGCTCGAGTTTCGCACCACGCCGCGCCATGACCTCGCAAATGCTTTCACGCACCGGTACGATCCCGTCGGTCACGCTGTATTGCAAAGACGTGCGAGGTTGCTTTTCAAACGTTTCGAGGGTTGCGAGCTTCATGCCTTCGGTGTCGAACAATTCTGGGGCGGGCAATCCACCCGCGAATGAGATGATGTCTGGTTGTGCCGTGACCTTCAAAATTTCGCGCACAAAACTCGGCTTGGCATTCACCATGCGTTCGGCGATTGGGTAGTTAATCTCAGAGCGTTTGATTTCGGGATTCATGACACCTCCGGGCTCGAGCGTGCCAAAAGCGTCGAGCGTTTCGATACGGTATCATGCCACAAGTCCTCAACGCTCGGGATTTTTCGATGAATTGATGGACTTGACGGCTTGACAGAATCCGCCCGAATCCCTATTCTTTGCCAGCAACACCAAGTTGCACCGCCTCGAGTCTTCAGCCACCTCGAAACCGTTTTTCTGGCGACGGCTGTAACCATTTGAAGATCGATCACAACCCGGATCAAGCTCGAGCACCACCAGCGAAATTTTCCGTTGGATGTTCTGGCGTAGCTGTCCGAATTGATGGTTGCGCTGACTCCCGGTTTCCTCGAGCATCGTTGTGCTCACCTTATCGAGTTTTCAGCCACTCTCAAACGCTGAACCAAAAATGTTTGTATGCGAAATTTGCAAGACCGAGGTGCCCGCAGGAATTTCCGCTCAGAAGGTCACGCTCGAGACGAGAGCTGTTCGGTATCCATACCGTGAGAAAGTTCATTCGCCCGCCATTGATGTGGACAACCAGAAGAAACGCAAGTTGCGTCGATCTCGAAAATTGACACCGAAGGAACTCGAGAAATGGAGTGACGATCCCGGCGGTCACGGCCTCGAGATTGTGCGCGAAGGACTGGCGTGTTCAAGCTGTGCTTCACGGCTCGAGTTGAAATCTGTCTGAACCTCGAGCACGAAAAAAGCCGGGAGCAATCATCGCTCCCGGCTTGGAAAAATCTCGAGGGTTACGCGGTTGCGGCTTGACCCTGTGCCAGCAATTGCCGCAGCACGAATTGCAGAATCCCACCGTTGCGGTAGTAATCAATTTCGACCGGCGTATCGATCCGGCACCAGAGCACGATGTCTCGAGAAGTGCCATCTTCGCTTGTGACTTTGACGGTGATGTCTTGTCGTGGTTTCAGGTCGTCACCGATCACGATGTCGAAGCTTTCGCGTCCGGTCAGGCCGAGGCTTTCGGCGGTGTCACCATTTTTGTAAACCAGCGGCAGCACGCCCATGCCGACCAGGTTGCTGCGGTGAATGCGTTCAAACGATTCTGCGATCACGGCCTTCACGCCCAAGAGCATCGTGCCTTTTGCCGCCCAATCTCGAGACGAACCCATGCCGTAATCCTTGCCACCGAGCACCACCAGCGGCGTTCCTGCGGCTTTGTAGAGGTTGCTGGCCTCGTAGACGCTCATGACATTGCCGGTCGGCAGGTGCGTGGTCACGCCGCCCTCGGTGCCTGGGGCCATCTGATTCTTGATGCGAATGTTGGCGAACGTTCCTCGGGTCATCACACGGTCATTGCCCCGCCTCGAACCATACGAGTTGAAATCCTCGAGCTTCACACCCTGCGTGTTCAAGTACTGACCGGCTGCGCTTTTGGCGTTGAACGCACCGGCAGGGGAGATGTGATCCGTCGTGATCGAATCGGCCAGCTTGAGCAAAACTCGAGCGCCATAGACCGGTTGGATTGGACCGGGTGCGGGTGGCAGGTCATCAAAGTATGGCGGATTCTGAATGTAGGTGCTGTTCTCGTCCCAATTAAACAGATCGCCGCCCTTGACCGGAATCGCGTTCCATTGCGCGTTCGATTGTTCGATCCCGTCGTAAATCTGGCGGAACGTATCCGGGCTGGTGGCGTTGTCCAAGTGTTCGGCGATCTCGGCACTCGAGGGCCAAATGTCGCGCAGGTAAACGTTCGTGCCGCTCGAGTCTTGACCGATTGGATCGGTCGAAATGTTGATGTTGACGGTTCCGGCCAGCGCGTATGCAACGACCAACGGCGGCGAGGCCAAGTAGTTGGCGCGGACGTGCGGATTGACCCGACCCTCGAAATTGCGGTTGCCGGAAAGCACACTCGCGGCGACCAGATCGCCCTCATTGATGGCAGCGATTACGGGTTCATCCAACGGGCCAGAGTTACCGATGCAGGTCGTGCAACCATAACCGACCGTTTGAAATCCAAGCTTGTCCAGGAATGGAGTCAAGCCCGCATCGTTGAAGTATTCGGTCACGACCCTCGAGCCTGGAGCCA
>JAYURE010000700.1:0-9541 GCA_043756345.1 Deinococcales bacterium
AAAACGATCTTCAACATCGCGCAAGATCACGTCGTAACAGGCCATCGCTGCGACCTGCGCGATGCCTGCACCCATCTGTCCTGCCCCGATCACACCAAAGGTTTTCATACGCAAAGTCTACCGGTTCAACAACCACAGCCTCGCGTAAGGTTCGAGCCAGATCACGCCGCCAAAAACGCCAACTTCGAGGCCAGTGATTTGGTCCACAGGTTGCGCGATGCCACGCTCGAGCAATAGCTGTGCGGGATACGCGAGTGTCTGTTCGGAAAAATTGAACAGCCCAACCATGCTGCCGGTCGGATTCTGTCGTTCGATCACGAATACGCTCGAGTGTCGGGATTCCAGAACGTTCGTCTCGAGGCTGGCGTGCAGGTGTGGTGTTCTGACTCGAGCTTCGATCAATTTTTTCAGCCCGTGATACATCCGGCCTTCGACGCTGTTCGGATCGCATTTGGCGTTCTCGGCTCGAGCCCAATCCATTTTGGGACGGTGAATCCAACGGTTGTCGGCGGCAATTTCAGGATTTTGCAAATAGCTCGGATCGTTGAGCATCGCCAGTTCGTCGCCCATGTAAATCAGCGGAATCCCGCCATAACCAAGCACCAGCGCGTGAGCCATCAACAACCGCTCGAGCGCCAAATGCTCAAGGCCCTGATAATCTTGTCCAGCGTCCTTGCGTTCGAGGGCGATCTCGAGTCCGGCAAGGCTCGCGCCAGAACCAGAAATTCGACGGTCGCCAGTTTTTTTGTTCTCCTGAAAGACCACGCCTCGAGCAAAACTGTTCTGAAAAAATCCGGCGTAAAAATCGGACAAGAATTTTCGATGCCCATCGCCGGTCACACCGACGGCTCGAGCGTCATCGTCGTTAATCGCCCAGCCGATGTCATCGTGACAACGCAGGTAGGTGTTCCAGGCGGTGTTTGCGGGTTTCTCGGGAAAGCTGCGCAAGGCGTGCGTCATCAATCGCGTGTCTCGAGAAGCGAGGCTGGACCAGATTTGCACCATCAAACTGTTGTGATACGCGGTGTCCGAAACCTTGCCGAAATGTTCGCCCCGCCCGAGATAGGCGATCAGGTCGTTCGGTGAGACGATGGCCTCAGCCTTGAAAATAATTGCGGGCGCGACGATTCGAGCACAGGCCCGCAACGCTTGCGTCAGCGCGTGAACCTCGGGTAAATTCTGGCAATTCGTGCCCATGCGTTTCCAAATGAACGCAATCGCGTCCAACCTAAAAATGTCGATGCCTTTGTTGGCGAGCCACAAAATCAAATCGACAAACTCGAGGAAAACATCCGGGTTTGCCCAATTCAAATCCCATTGCCAAGCGTTGAAGGTGGTCCAAACCCAGCGTTGGCTGGCCTCGTCCCAAGTGAAATTGCCGGGCGCAAAATCCGGGAAGACTTCGGGCAGGGTGCGTTCGTACTGATCGGGAACGGTTCGATCCGCGTACATCAAAAAGTAATTCTGGTACTTTACGTCTCCGGCCCGAGCCTTCGCCGCCCATTCATGCTCGAGCGCGACGTGATTCAAGACCAGATCGCAGCACAAACTCATGCCGTGCGTGTGCAATTTATGGGTCAGTTTCTCGAGGTCCGCCATCGTGCCGAGGTCTGAGCGCACCTTGCGGTAATCGGCGACCGCGTAACCGCCATCGTGCGGCGCGGGGCGTGGTTGCAAGAAAGGCATCAGGTGTAGGTAGGTCACGCCGAGGTCTTGGAGGTACGGCAGTTTCTCGAGGACGCCGGTCAGGGTGCCCGCGAAACGTTCGGTATAGGCCACATATGCGATTTGGTCGGAGCGTTCAAACCAATCTGGCGCGAGCGTGCGTTTCAAATCCAATTCGCGCAAGTCGTCCGGTCGTTCGGAATGGTGCTTGACCAAAATAGGCAAGAGTTTCTCGAGCACATCGTTTGGTTGCGCAAAAACGCTCTCGAGCCCCTCGCTGAGTTCCGGTAGGAAACGTTCGAGTCTGGCGAGAAACGTTCCGACTTCTGGCAGTGTGGCGGGCGTTTCCGCCGCCAATGTTTCGAGGACGCTCCGCTGGCTGGAGCTTAAGGATTGGCTGATCATGCCTCGAGTTTACCTGAGATCGTAAGCGTTTACAGTGCAGCCCAAAGCCCTCAGTCTTGAACCCTCACGCGGCACGTTGATCGGCGGAAACTTCAACCTCGAGCACGCTGTAGCCGAAGGCGTTGACCACACGGGTTCCGCACTCATCCTGGTACTCGAGTTGCTTGCCGTCATAGGCGTGCATGTGCCCGTGAACCAGCAATCCCGGCTTGTAGCGGCGCATGAAATCGCCAATCTCCTTGCAGGGCCGATGTGCGAAATCCTTGCCCGCATGCGGTCCGGGCGGCGCGGCATGGGTCAACATGATGTCCACGGCACGACCGGTTCGGCGTTCATTCCACCAGAGTTGTGGTCCCAACCGCGTCAAACCAACTCGAGCCTCGAGCCCGGTGTACATCCCCTCGCCGTTCTCGCGGTATTTCGGAGCGCCACCCCAACCAACAATCGAAAGGCCCGCAACCCGAACGAGTTTGCCGTGCGCAGCAATTGCGCCCCCCGGTGGCGTGTAATTCCCGAGGTAATCCTTGACTTTCTCCTCGCCGTGGTTGCCATGGACCCAGACAACCGGGCAGGTGACGCGGGTCGCAATAAACTCGATGTACGATCCGGGCAAATCCCCGGCGCAGAGCACCAAATCCAAAGGCTCGAGTCCGCTTGGAAAGGCGTCTCGGTAGATGTACGGGTGGACCGCATCGGCCACCACAAGCACCCGCTTGCGCATCACGTTGGGCAGAGTATGACATGCGTTGGGCGGGCTGAGAAGCGCTTGTGGCATGTGCAGGAGCTTCAGAATCTGGAATGGATGGCTCGAGTCTGAACGTTTTGCTCGACGAACCTTGCACGGACTCGAGGTCAAAATTCCCCGTCCAAAGGCCTGTATGTGATCGGTAATCGAACTTGAGTCCAAACACTGCGATAACAAGCTTCATGAGTCTGAAAGTCGTTTCAGAGCAAGGTTTCTTTAAAGATCGTTTTGTTAGCATGCCGGGCATGTTGACCGACAGACTCCCGTCTAATCATTGGGGCGAACGCATCGGCCCGGACTCATCAGCACACAAAAACTTTCACACTCCAGATTGGGTCAAAGAGGCCGTCTTCTATCAAATCTTTCCCGACCGATTCGCGCAAAGTGCCCGCGTGCGCAAACCAAACGGCCTCGAGCCCTGGGATGCCACACCCAGCCTTGAAGGATACAAAGGCGGCGATCTCTTGGGCGTGGTCGAACGCCTCGATCACCTCGAGAAGCTGGGCGTCAACGCAATTTACTTCAACCCGATCTTTCAATCCGGCAGCAACCATCGCTTCCACACGCACGATTACCATTTGGTCGATCCAATGCTTGGCGGCAATGAGGCACTGACCGAATTGATCCAAGCCGCACACGCTCGAGGCATCAAAGTCGTGCTCGATGGCGTCTTCAACCATGCCTCACGCGGATTTTTTCAATTCCATGACGTGCTCGAGAACGGCTCGGCGAGCGCCTACGCCGACTGGTTCCACATTCAGGATTGGCCGCTCGACGCTTACGGCACTGGACCCGCGAACTACCACGCCTGGTGGGGCATCAAAGCCCTGCCGAAATTCAACACCAGCAACCCCGCCGTGCGTGAATACCTCTGGGATGTCGCCGAACGTTGGATCAAAGCGGGCATCGATGGCTGGCGTTTGGACGTGCCGAACGAGATCGACGATGACGAATTCTGGCAAGAATTCCGCCGCCGCGTCAAAGCCTTGAACCCCGAGGCGTACATCGTTGGCGAACTCTGGGAAGAGGCCGGACGCTGGCTGCGCGGCGATCAATTCGACGCCGTGATGAATTACCCGTTCACTCGCCTCGCGCACGGATTCACGGTTGGTCATAAACTCGATCAGGCACTCGTCGAACCGAGCGGTTACAAATACATCGAACCGGTCGATGCACCAACCCTGGCCTCGAGACTCGAGCGACTGCTCAAACTCTACCCGTGGGAGGCGACACTCGCGCAACTCAACCTGCTCGGATCGCACGACACGCCACGACTGCACAATGTTGCCAACGGCGACCCGAGCACGATCATGCTCGGCACACTCTTGCAAATGACCTTGCCCGGAACGCCCTGCATTTACTACGGTGACGAAATCGGACTCGAGGGCCGCCACGATCCCGACTGCCGACGCGGAATGCCATGGAACCAAAACGAATGGAACCACAACCTGCTCGAGTTCATGCAATCCGCCGTGCGATTGCGCCGCGACACGCCCGCATTGCAATACGGCTCATACCGCACCATTGCCGCCCGAGGCATGACATTCGCCTTTGAACGCCACCTCGAGATTGGCAGCGTCATCGTTGTTATGAACGCCGACACGCACGAACACCGAATTACGCTCGAAGGCATCGAAGACGGGGTTTATCTCGATTGGGCTACGCAGGAAACGCTCGAGGTCATCAACGGGGTGCGCGTGCTCGGGCATGTTCCGGCGCGATCAGGCATGGTTTTGACCCGACAGTAAAATTCGGCTCGAGAGATGACTCGAGCATTGAACGGGGTTCCATTTGATGGTCTGGCGAGGGCGATCATGGAGATTGCCCCTACGATAAACTGTGTCCCGTAGGGGCGAACCCTGTGTTGGCCCTCTCGAAGCGAGGATCAACAATTCCCGAATTCTCGAGCTAACCCTGCGCTTTTCGCAATCCCTCGAGCACATCAAAATATTCGGGAAAGGTTTTGGATGTGCAACCCGGATCGAGGATCGTCACGCCCGAGGCTCGCAATCCGATCACGGCGAAACTCATCGCCATGCGGTGATCGTCATACGTTTCAACTCGAGCAGGTTTGGGTTGACCCGGATGAATCAGCAGTCCATCCTCTTCCTCGAGCGCCTGAATCCCGAGGCGGTTCAACTCGCGGACCATCGCGCCAACCCGGTCGGTCTCTTTGCGGCGAATAAAGCCGATGCCGGTAATCCGTGTTGGGCTCGAGGCGAATGGTGCGACGGCGGCGAGTGTTTGCGCCGTGTCGGAAATATCCGCCATGTTGACTTCGACGCCGCGCAGGTTGCTGGTGCCGATCAGTTCGGTTTGTGTTGCGGTCATCTTGACGGTGCAGCCCATCTGCTCGAGGACGCGCACAAATCCGAGATCGCCCTGCAAGGAATTCGTGCCAAGGCCCGGAACAATGACGCGCCCGCCAGTCACAGCGGCGGCGGCAAAAAAGTAACTCGCGGCGCTCGCATCTGGTTCGACTGCGTAGGTCGTTGCAATGTACTTTCCGGGCTCAACGCGGAAGCGTTCAAACTTGTCAATCTCGAGGTGAACCCCGAATGCCGCCATCGCTTGGGCCGTAATTTCCAGGTACGGTTTTGAAACCAGATCTTCCTCAACCTCGAGCTTCAGGCCATCCCGCATGTACGGGGCGCTCATCAGCAATCCGGTGAAATACTGGCTGGACAGATCGCCACGCAAGCGCAATGAACCACCGTTCAAGCCTCGAGATGCGATTCGTAGCGGCGGGCATTCCGTATGCTCGAGGCTGCTGGCGTGCGCTCCGAGGGCGTTCAGGGCCATCAGGAGTGGTCCGGCGGGGCGTTTGCGCATAGCGGGAGTCCCATCGACCTCGTAGACGCCCTCACCCTCGAGCGGCCCGAGCGCCATCAACGGTGGCAAGAATCTTGCCGCCGTGCCCGCATTGCCGATGAAGACTTTCGCGTTGGCTCGAGGGACGTGACCCGCTCCGCCCGTGACGCGCAAGGTTTTTGCGTTCTCGTCGGCCTCAATTTCAAATCCCAGATCGCGCAGTGCACCGGTCATAAACCGTGGATCGTCCGAGAACAACGCGCCAGTCAACAAACTCGAGCCTTCAGCCAAGGCCGCCAGCACGAGGGCGCGGTTCGTGTACGACTTCGATCCCGGCGGCGTGACGGTCGCCTCCAGTGGACGACGCAGGGGAACAATCTCGAGTTCTGAGATATGGCCAATGGCTTGAATGGGGGAGACTTCCGACATGACCTCACCATACCGCGAAGCGAAATCGGATCTGAAACGCTGGCTCGAGCCTGGTACGGCCGTGAAATAGAATCGACTGGCTCTGACGCAAAAACCAGTGAAAAGTTTAAGGTAAAAAGTGGAAAGCTTGAGCCTTTTCTTTTCACTTTCCACTTTCCACTTTCCACTTCCGAATCCAGAGCCGCACCCACTCGAGCCTGCTTCAAATTCCCTTCCGGCTGCCGCTGGTCTTCATCGTTGAACGCATTCACGTCATCTGGTACGAGTTTGCACCGCCGGAGAGATGAAGTTCGGCTACCTTAAAGTATGGATCACACGCTCCTGCGCACCCGGTTCCTATGGGCGCATTGGGTTCTGTTGCTCTTACCGGTGTTTTTGGCCTTGCTCGAGGTTCTGGTCGTGCTTGGACCACGTTCGCAGGCGTTTGTTCGTATTTCGTTGCAATTTCTGTTTGGTTTGGTCTGTTTCGCGTTCGGTTTCCGACGGCACTCCAAAGCGGCAATCACCGCGTATTACGTTCTCGGATTTCCGTTGATCGCCTGGTTTTTGAAATCACCCGAGGTCATCAAGGCGCTTAACACCGACATGCTCGGGTTGTGCGCCATCGCCAGCATCGCCGTTCTCGGTCTGAGCACGCTTTGGGGTTTGATCGGCGTTGTTGCGGTGATCACACTGACCTGGGTTTTTCTGGGCGACTTTTCGCAACCGACGCAACTGTTAACTGGCACAATTTTGATGCTCAGTTCTGGCGCGTTCGGTGCGTTCATTCATTGGCTGATCGAACACCTCGAGGAGGCTTACACGCAACTTCAAGTGGTCGCGCAGATCGATCCTTTGACGGGTCTCGGGAATCGGCGCAAGCTCGAGGCCGATTTCGCGGCCTTTTCCGAACGGGATTGCCTGTTGTACACCGTTTGGGATTTGGATGGCCTGAAGCGCGTCAATGACCAGAAGGGTCACGCGGCTGGCGACAAGTACATCCTCGAGTTTGTGCGGGCCTTGCGGCTCGGAACCCGTGGCGATGATGGCCTGTACCGAACCGGTGGTGACGAATTCGTTGGCTTGCATCGTGTCTCTCGAGGTTTGGCCCCTCGGGATGCGAAACGCCTGATCGAACGGGTACGAATCGGCTTTGCGAACGTCAGCGTCGGTTGGGTCGTGGCGGCCTCGAGCGATTTTGATTCGGTCAGCCATCAGGCCGATCAGATTTTGTACACCGATAAATCCCGAGCGAACCGCGCCACCCGTGAGATCGAACCCGACAAGCTTGTGACGGAAAACCTGACAGGCCCGCTCAAGGCTCGAGAATTTGACCGTCTTGCAAATGCAACATCCGGTCTGCCCGTGCTGACAACGCCTGATCGTGCGTGACGACCACGACCGCTGCACCTTCCTCGTGCGCCAGGTCCAGCAGCAACTCGAACATGCGTTCGGCATTGGCGCGGTCCAGGCTGCCGGTCGGTTCATCGGCCAGCACCAATTTTGGTTTGATCAGCAAGGCTCGAGCCAGGGCGCAGCGTTGACGCTCGCCGCCAGAAAGCGTGGCTGGAAAAGCGGCGGCGCGTTCTGAAAGTCCAACCCGTGCGAGCAACGCTCGAGCCCGTTCCAAATCTGGACGACCGGCGATCAATCCGGGCACGGCGACGTTCTCCAATGCCGTCAAATCCTCGAGCAAGTAATGGTGTTGAAAAACAAGCCCAACCTCGTTCGCCCGTCGTGCCGCGAGCGCATCTTGGCTCAAACCACTCAGGCTCGAGCCGTTCCAGATGACTTCGCCAGAACTCGGCGTCTCGAGTCCACCGATCAAATGCAGCAAAGTACTTTTGCCCGAACCGCTCGGACCGACCATCGCCAGCACCAAACCCGGCTCGAGCGAAAAACTCAAACCACGCAAGACCTCGAGCCTGCCGGTCGGGGTCGGATAACTTTGCTGAAGGTCACGAACCTCAAGGGTGAACGGCGCGGGAGTCACTGCCGCCGAATCTATCACGCGCCCTGAGTCGGAGGCTCGAGCAGTCAGGTTTCGATTGGACCGGTTTTCATGAGTTGGGCGCGACAAAGCGAAGCTCTTGAACGTGGTTCAACAAACCCGGTAGAGTTTGCGGGTTCACAACCGATGAAGACATGAAAAGATCAAGCTCGAAAAAAATACGGAGGCCATTATGAAAAACAACCTGTTGATCGGATTGACGCTCGGGGCGCTCGTCGCCGGAGCCGTCAGCATCACCACCGCACAAAACGCGACCACCTCGAGATTGGACACCGTTAAAAAACGCGGCAAGCTGATCTGCGGCGTCAACGACAAACTGCCCGGATTCGGTTTCTTGGATTCCAATGGCAAGTACAGCGGTTTCGACGTGGACTTCTGCAAGGGCGTTGCCGCCGCCGTCTTCGGCGACTCGAGCAAAGTCGATTACGTGCCATTGACCGCCGCCGCCCGTTTTACCGCGATTCAATCCAGCGAGGTCGATGTTGTCTTCCGCAACACCACCATGACCTCGAGCCGTGACGGTGAAGTCGGCGTGGATTTCGGACCGATCAACTTTTACGACGGTCAAGGCGTGATGGTCAAATCCGACAGTCCCGCCAAACGCATCATCGACCTGGACGGCGCAACCATCTGCACCAACCAGGGCACGACCACCGAACAGAACATGAACGATTACGGCCGTTTGAAGAAGAAGGCGTTCAAAGTCGTGACTTACGCCGATTTCGATAAGGTCATGGCCGCGTTCGACCAAGGCCGTTGCGATGCTGTCACCACCGACTCGAGTGGTCTGGCCAGCCGTCGCGCCACCGCCGCCAAACCCGAGGAATACCGCATCCTCGGTGAGGTCATCAGCAAAGAACCACTCGCGCCGTTTGTGGCCCAAAACGACAGCAAATGGCTCGACATCGTTTCATGGACCGTCTACGCCACGATCTTTGCTGAGGAATACGAAATCACCAGCCGCAACATTGACAGCCTGAAATCCAGCCCCGACCCGTTGATCAAACGCTTCGTCGGGCTCGAGGGCAACTCCGGCAAGGGCCTCGGCCTTGCTCCAGACTTCGCTGCCGACGTGATCAAAGCCATCGGCAATTACGGCGAGATTTACAACCGCAACCTCGGACCAAAAACCAAGCTGAACATTCCGCGCCGCTTGAACGCGAATTACGAAGTCGGCGGATTGTTGTACAGCCCGCCCTTCCGCTAAACACTGCTTGCAGAACCTCGAGCGCCGACGGCCCCCATGCCATCGGCGCTCTTGCGTAAACCAGACCAGACACAACGAGATCGAACAGGAGGCCCATGATTCTCGAGAACCCCAACGCCCACGTGCCCTGGTATCGGGACGTCAAACGCCTCGCGGTTGCCGCACAAGTCGCGTTCCTGCTGTTGGTGATTTTGTTCGTCGTGATCATCGGTAACAACATCCAAACCGGCCTGAAGAAAAATGGCCTCAGCTTCTCGTTCGGATTTCTGACGCAAGCCACCAGCTTCCA